>JAGVUH010000337.1 GCA_019136395.1 Gammaproteobacteria bacterium | reverse complement strand
ATCCGCATACCGGAACGACCACCATGAGGGAATAGGCAATGAACAAGAAGCAACTGATAATCCTGGTCACCACCCTGCTGCTCGGCGTAGCTGCCAATGCGGGGACCGGCACCCTGCCCCAGGAACCGATCCTGGCCAGCAGCGGCATCAACAACTGCCACCAGATCTGCGCCTGGCGCTGCAATGGCACCCAGAACCAGTGTTATCGGAGCTGCCGGCAATATTGCCGATGACCTGGTTGACGGGAGTGGTTTCACCACATGATTAGCGTGAAATTCACGGGAAAGTCTTATTTTATCAGTGGCCTGGCTTGCCGTCTCATGACAGTTAGGAAGGCATAGCATGTCCTTGCCACCTGATTACCTTCTGCCCCTCCTGGGCCTGGCTGCCCTGGTGCTCTATGCCCTGACCTGGCGCAACCGGCTGATCCGTGACCCCGTGACCGGGCGCACCAGGGCCTGGTGGCTGACCGCCGATGCCAAGGCATTGATCGAACAACTCAGACTCAACGGAGGCCACATGCCGGCCACGCCGTGGCATGCTGGTGGTGCGGATCGACCCGCCCGCCGGCATCGCGGATGCCGCCCGCTATAGCCTCCATCTGGAGCGCCGCACCGGCCGGTATTGGCTCAAGCAGCGCGGCGGCGTCCTGGGCGGGCCGATCGTCTTTGGCCCCGGTTCAGTGAATAAAGGCGAGGTCTTCCGGTAAGGGATACTGGGGATGGACGTGTCGGAAGGCGGCCAGTTGCCTAATGGCCTCTTCGCGTTGTCCGCTTGACCAACTCTGGCGGATGTCCTCTAACCAGCGTTCCGGGTCGGCTTGATAGCTCTCGTCGGTTAGCCGAGGGAGCTCGCCGACTCCCTGGGGCACCACGTCGATGATCTGAGACTTCTGGTGCAGAGCCCCGGCCGTATCAGCCATCGGCATCGTCGGGCGCCTTTCATCAAGCGAGTCATCAAGCTGGGCCTGATTTTCAGCCCGCTTTTTTGCCTGAGCCTTAGCCTGACCTATCGCCCCATCCCCAGTTAGCTCCATAGCCGGGGTTTGGGCAGGAGAGGGCGCCTTTAATGGCCGCGCGGCGGCGGAGAGCCCAATCGCTTCCTCAGAGGCTTCCTTGGCCGCCCCCTCACGTTCAGGCTTCGATGGCGGAGATGACTGAGTTGTCTTTGATGGGTGCGATGGCTGCGATGGGTGGCTTGGCTGGTAGTCAGCCAGAGGCGTGGGTGCCATGCCGGTGACCCCCTGCATCGCGCTCTGCTCATCCAGTACCCGCAACACCAACCCCAAGGTCAGCAAAATGCCGGCCGCCGAGGACAAGGGGATGGCCAGGCGGCGCCAGTTCCAACGCCTATCCCGTATCAGGGACCAACGCATAATCCAATTCCAGCCTCGGGACCAGCCCCAGCGCCGTGATGCTTTCCCCCTGGCAAAGGGGTTGACCCCAGGGGTGACCCCCTTTTCAGACTGTGGTTGGAGGGCCGCCTGGGCCTGGTCGAGGATGCGCCGGTCCAGCTCCGCCGGAGGCATTTGCGTCGCCCCTTGGCGATAAAGGGCGGACAAGCCAGGCTCGTCCAGGTTGGGGTCCGATTGATTAAGATAGGGATTCACAGGCAATCCTCCAGGGCCGCGCGCAAGGTCTTGAGGGCATAGCGCAGCCGGCTCTTGATGGTCTCCCGCCCGACCCCGGCACAGGCCCCGATCGCCTCCAGGCTCATGCCTGCCTCCTCGCGCAGAACAAAGGCCTCGCGCTGGACGGCCGGCAAGCGGCTGAGGGAAAGCTGCAGACGCAGGACGCAATCGGCATCGTTGGCGAGTTGGTCCTGGCTGGGGGCCGGGTCCGGTACCACCTCCAGATCCTGGTCATCCACCCAGGGCACCTGGCCGCGACGGTAATGGTCCACCAGCCGGTTATGGGCCAGGCGATAGAGCCAGGTTTTGAAACTGGCCTCGACGCGGTATGTGCCGCGGACCCTGATCAGATTCGTCCAGACGTCCTGAAACAGTTCCTCGGCGATGGCCGGGTTGCCACAGCCATGGAGCAGATAGCGGTAGAGGGGGCCGCGATGGCGCTGGTAAAGGGTCGCGAAGGCCTCGGCATCACCATCTCGGTAGCCCAGCATCAGGTGTTCGTCGGAGGATTTGGGCACGATGGCTATCTGAAGCAGAGAAGGGTCCTCACAACCTGGCGATTGGGGCCATTCGACTGAATGGCCCCATCTTGAGCTGGGCGGAACCAGTGATCAAGCGCCTTGGAGTGCCTGCGCCAGCTCGATCAGGCCGATGAACTCGGCCCGGTATCCGGAGGCATCCTCGCCCTTGGCGCCGCTGGCCAGGGTGACGATCTCCGCCAGTGTGTAGCCGTTCAGACTGGTCCCACCCCGCAGGTATTGGCCGAAGGCGGCCACGGCGGCGGCGAAGCGCAGGCGCTCGCTGGCACTTTCCAGGCCGGTCGGGATGGCAATGGCCTGGCTGATCATCGTGCTCTCAGTCTGCCCCGGCAGCTTGTAGCGGAATTTGAGGAAGGCCAGTTCCGTGGCTGTGGGTACGGCGGTGGCGTTACCGGCCAGGATGCCATTGGCGGTAGTTGCTGTATTGGCCGTACTGGCCGTACTGGCCGTACTGGCCGTACTAGCCATAGTGATGCTAGTGGCGGTAGTGGCGGTTGTCTTGCTCTCCCCTTCCCGACCCGCGGTGGCTTCAGGCGCGGCGGGAGCCTCCGCCCTTGCCGCCGGCACGGCGCCATAGCGCAAGGGCTCGATGCGCGGCGGCCGACCGGCCAGGGTGATCTCATAGAGGGCGGTGACGCGATGGCCGGCGCCCACCTCCCCGGCGTCCACCCGGTCGTTGTTGAAATCCTCCCGCGCCAGCAGGCGATTCTCATAGCCGATCAGGCGGTACTCGGTC
>JAGVUH010000221.1 GCA_019136395.1 Gammaproteobacteria bacterium | reverse complement strand
CACTATGGGTCTATTCATATTGTGACGCTGCGAGCTGACAATGGGGCCGAGATGTGCGCGGTAAATTTAAATAAGAACGGGCAAACAGCTCAGGCAATGCAGGGGAGTAAGTTTGAGATTGCTCGCGGAAGACCGAGGAGAATTCTCTGTTCCGGTAAATATCTGATTGCTCTTCTTTGAATACATTGGGTCAAAGCGGGTGCCATCCAGCGCTCAGATACCAAGTCTTCGCTCGGTGCGGGCCGCCCCTGGAGATCTTTTGCTAGTAGAGCATAAAAAGGTGATTTTCTACGGGATACATATGCGCATGCCTCTACAAATGCGTTATCCATAACACCTAGCCCTAGATCAGCAATTAAGTCAACATTCGGCACTAAGTCGCGTACTCGCCAGTCCGTAAGACGAGTGAGAGTTAAACAGGTTCTGGATGTGATCGATCCAACCAAACCGTTCGGGGCGAACAAGAGGCCACGGCTCACCATAGAGGTGAATAGTTCTGTCCATGTCTCAGCATCAATTCGTTGCAGATACCCTTGAAGGAGATAAGGAGCACTTCCGAATGGCGGATTCATCACCACCACATCGTAGCGCTTTCGGCAGAGATCGATGAAGGCAAACCCTTGTGCGGCGTCTTCGGCAAAAAGTCGGCGTCGAAATCCGCTTCCGTTCACGGCCTGCTCGGCATAGGCTCGCAGTGCGTCATAGATCCGCTGCTCGGATTCCTCCCAGAATTGCGCATCGGTGAGGCCCGTCAGGTCGAATTTCGCCTGTTCTGGCACCTGAAACTCAGGGAAGAGGGATGTCTGCTTCGGCCCGGACTGCTCTTTAGCAAGCTCGCGCGCCTCGGTGATGGCGCTGCGAATCTCCTCCTCGATGCGCAGCAACGAGCCGGCCTCGCCAGCCAGGGTCATCTGATCGAAGACCTTATCCAACAGAAAATGGAAGGCGGACCGCTCGTGGATAGGGAACTGCTGCTCGACGAACTCGCGCAGCAGGTCCTTTTCGCCTGGCATCGGCTCGGCACAGACCAGATTGGCTCGTCTGATTCGGGGGCGATCGGCAGGCTTAACGCCCGCCTCGTGCCAGGCGCGCTGGGCACGCAGCCAGAGCGAGAGCGCGGCGATCTGTATGGCGCGCGGATCGATATCGATGCCGTGGATGTTGTGCTCGATAATGAGGCGCGGCACCTCACGCAGAAACGCTGACTTGTCGGGAAAGGAGGCAGCAAAACCGACGAAGGATGAAAAGGGATTGGCAACCTTCAGCGTCTCGTCCAGCCCTTGGGCGATATCCCATGCCTCCTCATAGATGACCCCGAAGAGGTCGAAGGCATAGATGCCAAAGTGCATGGATCCGCACGCCGGATCAAGGAACAGGATGTCACGGGGGTCTTTGAGCGGGCGGTGGGGGATGTTGACGGGTTGGAGCAGTAACTCTTCCTGAGTGAGGTCGCCGGTCTCCAGTCGTCGGTCTTCAGCAAGAGCATCACCCGCTGATGACTGATGACCGACGACCGATGACTCACCATCCGACGACCCATCCGGCGCCGCTTCGCCCTCGGCCAAAAAGATCTCATGGAGACGCCGGACGAGGTAACGACACTGCTCCTTGAGCCGCGTCTGGCCCTCGGTCATTTCGTACCAGAGCCGGCCCAGGGTGTTGTCGGTGAGAAACTCCACGACATAGCGCGGGGTGAAGAACTGGTTGCGGACGGCCAGTTCCCGGCTGTTGCGCGGCGCGGAGGACTCCTCGCGCATCTTCTTGCGCTCGGCCTCGTCGTTGTAATACTGGTAGACCCAGCCGATGGTCTCGTCCTCGCCCCAGACCCCTGTCAGCTCGGGCGCATTCAAGATGCCCAGGAGCTGCTCCAGGGTTGCCCGCTTCAGCCAGAGCAGGGCGGCAGGATCACGGCGATTGAACAGCACCCGGATCTGGGTCGAGAGCTCATCAAAGAGCGACTCGATATAAAGGCGGTAGCCATGGTCGGGCAACTGGACCAGGCCCGGCGCCAGCCCGCAGAACTCCCTGAAGCCGGCGGATTGCTCGCCGCGGGAGACGCACTCCTGCACCAGACCGCGCGCCTCCAGCATCTTGAGCGCGACGAAGCGGTTGAGGGTGGTGAAGGCCGCCTCGCGCAGATAGGTCGCCACCGCTTCCGACGCCTGCTGGCCGCTGGCCCGGTGGTGCTCAACGGCGGCCATCAGCTTGCCCCAGGCCACCCGCTGCGCCGCATCCAGATGGCTTCCCGGCGCGGTGGGCAGGGTGCCGTCGGGCCGGATGTCGAACACACCCGCCAACTGGTCCGCGAAGTCCCGTTCGAGCAGAGCCCGGGCGGCCTGGGTGGCGCGCTCGATGCGGTTGCGGGTGTCTTTGTCCATGGGCTTAGGGTAGCGTACGGAACTAGGGTTATATGATTGTTTTTAATAGGGTTCGCGTAACTGTCCGCGCCCCTGGAAAATTAATGCGCATGCCTTCATGTCTGTCCATTCGCCGGTTCCAGAACGACCGAAATAACCTTTTATAATCAATTAATTGATATCTTTCGCCCAAATATACGCTCGCGAGCGCATTTTTTCGTTCGCGATCATAAATTCGGCCCGCGTTCGTATGTCCTCCCCTTGCCCTGGCCGCGTGGTGCGAGGCTGCCCCGCTCAGTCAAACGTTTGAGCAACCGGGTGGCTTGTTGCGGACTGACAGCACAGAGGATCGTCACATCGCCGCGCCGGATGCTGTCATGCTCCCGTACGTAACGCTTAATCATCTCCTCTTGCTGAAGAGGATCGAAACCCGCCTGCCGAACATAGTCATGGGCGAGGCCCAGTTGGCGGTAAATGCCAGCGCTCAGCGTATAGGTCCGCCCCTTACGCACCTGTCCCTTTGAATCAGTCCGGCAGCTTCCGATGTGTCGAGGCGACGGGCATGTCGTAGGTGCGAGAGAACCAAAAGGCTGTCGATCGGTATGCCTGCGCCCATCTGGCGCTCTTGTTCGAGCACGAGCTTAAGGAAATTCAGGTCCGCCTCCGAACCACTAAGATCGACGACCACGGTAGATCGATCAGTCCGGGCGTAACTGGGCGGCGGGCGTCCGTAACGAAGCAGACCCTGGAAGATCAGGTCGACGCCGCGACCCGTGCGCTCCGCGAGACCGATGCGCTTGAAGGCATCCGCGAGCAGGGGATTGCGTGGACGCGGCTCCACGACCAGGAGGTTGTCGAGGGAGACCCCTTCGACAAAGCCGCCGGGACTGCTAATGGTCAGGGTCGCAGTCTGCCAGCGAACGTGGACCGCTCCCAGACGGGTGTAGTCCCGATGGGTCAGGGCATTGACAAACGCCTCCCTGAATGCCCGCGGCTCGACGTTCGGGACCGGGACCCTGAACAGTCCGACCTGGATCTCGCGCTCGGTAACCCGCGCCTGGAACTGCTCCTCGATACGCTCGAACAGACGGATCAGCGGCCAGCGATAGAAGTCGTTGACCCTAACTTCAGTTCCTTCAAGCACTTGAAATGCCGCCTCGTGCGTCGGGATGTGCTCACGGATCGCGGATTCACGGCCAATCAGAAGTAGTCCGGCAACCGTCGGCAGGCGCCGCCCGCCCTCGCTGCGCACGAGCCCAAGGGCCCCATCGAGCTCATGGTCATCCAGCCCCAGCAGTGAACGATCGCCACGGTACCGTTCGATGGCTTGGCGCAAACGGTGACGTTCAACGGCATCCAGAGCATCGATGTCGCACCCCGCGACCGGCAGCGCGGAGTAATCCGAGAGTCGAAGATCGGACTCTCGCGATGCAAACTCATGGGGTAGGAATGGCACGCACTCTGGCGTGCCATCCGCCATGAGCCGCCTGCGCTGGAGCGTGCCGTCAGCGGTGGCGACGAGTCGGTCTGACTTGGGTATTTCGAGGCGAGCAATCTTCCCGTCGCCCTGTTGGATTAGTGAGGCCCTGATGCTTAGGGGCGGCACCGTGCGGTTGGCGATCATCGCCGTCATGCCGCTAATGTCCTGATGATCGGGGTGCAGGCCGGTCGGACGGCCATCGTTCTCGACCCCGAGATAGAGGACCCCGCCCTGGGTATTGGCGAGACAGACAGCGGCGAGGATCAGCTCCTTGTCCGGCAGCTTGTTCCTGTCGCTCTTAAACTCGACCGTCAGCGACTCGGACTCTGGCAGGTCCCAGGTATTCATTGGGGCACCTATTGAATCAATACCTTCTTACCCGCGGCGATCAGCTCCAGGCACTGCTCCTTGAGGCCGCCAAGGGCCTGGTCGAGCTGTTCCTCGCTCTCGACGCCACCGGAAAAATAGCCGGCCGCTGAGACCGTGACCACGCGGTTGCCGTCGATCTGGCGCAAGAGGGCCTCGATGGCCTTGTCGCGGCGGGTATTGCAGGCATCGAAATCGGCGCGAAGCTGCGGGATCGAGGAGGCGGCTGGCTGGGCGGCGGTATAGGCCGCCAGCGGCTCGGCGATGCGGTCGCGCTGGTCCTCGGCGACCTGCTCCCAGCCGGGGGTGGCGCGCAATTGCTCCAGGGCCCGGTGGTAGGCCTGGGTGCGCGCCGCGACCGCCTGCTGGTGGCGTGCCTCATAGGCGGTCTCGATGGCCCGGGCGTGCTGGTCGATGGCCGGCAACTCGCGGTAGAAGGTCTCGCGCGCCATCAGGTCGGCGAGGTGGTCGGCGTGCTCCCGCGTCTGGTCATCCAGGTCCGGTTCACCTTGCAGGAAGGGCCAGAGTCCGTCCAACGCCTGGCGCGCGCGGCCAATATCGCGCAGGGCCGGCTTGGTCAGGGCGTTGGCCAGTTCAGCGCCGCGCTTGATCGCCTCCTTGAGCGCCTGATGGCAGGCGGTGAAGGCCTTGAGTGCCTGGCAGTCGCGCTGGCGACGGAAGCCGACAATGTTGCTCAGCGCGGCCTCGATGACCTCGCCGCCGGGCAGGCCCTGTTTGTCGAGCTGGGCGGCCACCTCGCGCAGGCTTTCCTCGAAGCCCTCGGTGGTGTCGCGGATGGCCTGGGCGATGAGGTTTTCCTCGTACTCCTGGATCTCCTTGCCGAAGCAGGTCTTGTAGGCCTCGCCGGCCTCGATGAAGTCGGTGAACTCGCAGTCGGTGGTGCGCGGCCGGAAGGAGGCCTGGCGGAACAGGTTGTTGTTGCTGAAGGTGGTGCGCGCCTCCAGCGATAGGGCGGACTCGATGACCTGGCCCTTGCTGGTGGCCTCGATCTTGCCGGCGCGCAAGAGGGCGATGACCAGCAGGCGCAGGACGTCGAGCTCCCAGCCGAAGGGCTCCTTGGCGAACTCATCGGCCAGCCAGCGGCCGGTCGCCGTCTCGCCGTAGCTGGTGCGGTTCTCGATGCGGGCGAGCACCTCGGCGAGGGCGCCCTGGTCCACGTCAAAGACGGGCTTGCCACCCTGGTCGCGGATCAGGCGCAGGTCAGAGAAAACGGGGGTCAGTCCACGCAGATTTTCGGTGGTCAGCAGGGCATCCAGATCCTGCTTGCCGACGCGGGCCGCAGCCTCCTCAAAACGGTCAAAGACCTCCGGCAGGGCCTGCGCCAGGACCTTGCCGGCGGCACGGGTGACCTCGCTGGCGCCCTCCTCGGGGCTGCGGTCGTTGCCGCGGAAAAAGACGCTGCCATTGAGCAGCGACTGCTTGAGCAGGCGCCGCAGCTCGTCCTGGTGGCGCCGTTGGCGCAGCTTTTCCTCGGCCACCAGGGCGGTCTCGTCCTTGGTCTGGGCGCCACGTTCCTTGCGGGACAGGATCTCCCGGGAACGGAAAAGCTCCACCGTCTCGCGATCGATGGCGTCGTCGAGGGCCGCGACCCAGAATGCGGCCTTGGTCTCGGTCTGGCTGCGGCGGCGAAACTCCTCGACCCCTGCGTCGTACTCAGCGCCGGACTCGGCCAGGGCCAGATGAACGGGAATGTCCCCCTCCACCGTCAGTCGGCCGCCCAGGTAAAGCCCGGCCTTGAACAGCTTGACCTCCAGCAGGCTGTGGGACGGTTGGGGCTGCCAGAGGGCGGTGACGATCTCGGCATGGAGGCGGCTGATGTCGCCGGGCTTGGGCGCCAGGCTGGACCGCTGGCGCTCCCAGTCGTCCTCCGCTGGGGTCGGGATGCGGTAGCCGTCGTCGCCTCGGCGCACCATCAGGCCCTTTTCCAGGGCCGCGAGGGCCTGGCGCACCTCGGCCAGGCGCGAGTCGGCGGCAATGGCCGGGTGCAGGGCGGCGGCGATGTTCTCGGCGGTGCGGTGGATGCTGCGCACGTATTGCAACAGGCAGATCACCTTGGCGACGGGCTGGGCGAGGGGGTGATCGATCTTCCGGCCGATGTCGTCGATCTTGGCGCGGATCTCGCTGCCGATGTTGCCTGAGACCAGGTCGTAGATCTGATCCACGCGGGCCAGGGTGCCGAGGGGCTGGCTGGCCAGATCGACATCCGGGTGGATCAGGAGCTGCTGGGCCAGCTTGATGATGGTGCGGTTGGCGCCGCCGACATGCTTGCTGGCACCGCCCTGGGTGCGCAGACCCGAGACGATCTGGATGATGAGGTCAATCTGGTAGGGCAGCAGGGGGTAGAGGTCGATGAATGCCTCGGTGGACAGCTCCGGCAGCTTGATGTCGGCGGTGAGACGGGTGTTGTCGGTGAGCCGGGCGCGATGCTCGGCGAAGCCCTCGCGCAGGGCCTGCTGGGCCGCGGCGTTCTTGGCCAGGACGCGCTTACTGGTGACCTCGGAGATGTCGCCGGGCTCTAGATGGACCTGCAACTCCGAGGGGAAGCGGTCCATGAGGCGGGCGAGCTCGACCCGCCGGTCGTCCAGGCCACCGACCAGCTCGGTGAGCTTCTCCTGGGAGGTGACCATGATCCACAGCTTGCCCCGGCCGACGCGGCCGAGGCTCTGCACCACGGCTTGCAGGTCGAGCATCTTCTGCACGTCGCGGGCGACGAACTGGCCCACCTCGTCGATGACGAACAGCAGGTTCTTGCCGGGTCGGCGGCGGCGCATCAGCTCCAGGCAGCGCAGGGCCAGGTCGCCGGGGGTGATGTCGGCGCGGCGCATGGCTGCTTCGCGCCAACTGTCGACCCTGGGATAGGTGGCCGGGTCCAGCTCATGCATGACACGGCTCGCCTGCTGCACGGCGATGGCGATCTTGCCCTTCTCGACATCCCAATCCCTGGCGAAGACCTCCTGGTACTTGGCCTCGAAGGTAGCGAGGCGGCCCTCCTGCTCCAGGGTGATCTCCAGCTCGGAGAGGTCCAGGTCCCGGGCATAACCCAGGCGTTGCAGGAAGAGCCGGTACATGATCTCGGTGATGCTCTGGTTACCGGTGCGGATGCCGCGGTCGGTAGAGACATCGAAGATAACGGCCTCGGTGGGGATCTGCTCATTGATGGTCTGGAGCAGGACCTGGATCTTCGGGTCCTGGCAGCGTTGGGCGAGCAACTCGCCCGCGCCCTGGCCGAGGATGTCCCGGTTGGCGATGGCCAGTCCGGTGTACTTGGAGTAACCACTTTTCCCCGCCCCGAAGAAGCCAGCGACCCAGATCGCGATGGCCTCGCAGGGGTTGCGCCAGGTGGCGAGGTAGTGCTCGAAAAAGGCCTGCAAGTGCGCGAGGATCGAATGGGTGACGACATATTCGTTCAGCTCGTCGCGGATGAGCGCCTCGTCAGTCTGGTCGACCTTGATGACCTCTTCGATCCGGCGGTCGATCTTGCTGGCGAACAGGTCCTTGATGGATTCGACGGCCATAACGTGGTCCTCAGAAGATCTTGGGCCGGTAGTTGGGATCGGCATCCAGGACGCCCATGAAGCGCAGGCCCGCGGGGCCGTCCGTCTCGCCGGGGTAGAAGAGCACGGCGGGGATCTGGAGCTTGCCCTTGAGCTGCTCCAGGAGGGCGGAGGTGCGGTACATGGGGAAAAGGGCACCCACGCGCACGATGAACACCAGATCGCGGCGTGGATCGGCGTCAGCGGGGATGCGGCGGGCGACCAACTCGTCCAGGGGCTGGTACTCGCTGAGGATCTGGAAGATGGTGAGCACCGTGGTGTCGAGACCGACGGACTGCTCGGCAGCGACGAGGGCCTCGGTGTCCATGCCCTCGGCGGCCAAGGCCTCATCCAGACATTCGGCCAGGGAGATGACCTTCACCCGCTTACCCGCCTGCTCCAGCCGGGTTCGCAAAAGGGCAATCTGCTGGCGCAGGTCGAATTCGGCCTCCGGCGGATAGCAGAAGATGGCGTAGGGCATGTCATGGTAGGCGCCAAGCTGCTGGCGGGGGTCCGGCTGTCGCAGCAAGGGTTCGAGGACCTGGGTGAGACGTTCCCGCCAGTCGGACATCAGCGCATCTCCCAGACATAGTCGACCGCCGAGGCGGCGGGCAGCTTGAGCCGTGCCAAGCTGCCGGCCACCTCGTAATGCAGTTTGCAGAACTGGTGCAGACGAAACAGCTCACGCTCCACGTCCGTGGCGTTCATGAGGTATAGATGCCATTCCTCGGCCTCGATGACGAGGCGGGCGTTGGCCCGCGTATCCAGCAGGGCATGGAGCAGATAGAGGAAGCTTGTTTCCGGCAGGTGGTAGGAGGCGAACTCCCGCGTCCGGGTACCTTTCAGGAGCCCGAAGTCGACGGCGAGGCGCAGCAGTCCGGAGGCCACGCGATTCAGCGTTGCCTCGCTCCAACTTCCAGACCAGTCGAGGCCCTTTTTTTTGGTCAGCGCCTGTAGATATGGGAGGACGTCCTCGACCCCCAGCCGGTAGGCGCCAGCGGTGAACTGGGGGTAGAGCCAATTGACCAGAAAATCCCGCACCAGGAAATCGTCGCGGGTCAGGTGAAAGAGGAGCAGGGGTTTCCAGACCTCGCGGTCGCAACCGGCTTTGGCCAGTTCCACCAGCGGGCGGTCGCGCCCTGCTGGGTCGAAGCGGCGACTCAGCGCCCAGGAAACATTTTGCGCCCAGTTGGCACTCCCGGCGCCCATGGTGTTTTCCTGCCGCGCGCGCTTGAGATTCTCGGTCTTGGAAAGCCGATCGTCCCAGGCTCGAAAAACGTCGTAGGTCTCTTCGATTAGGGAACCTTTGATCGCGAGGCAAGAGGCGGGCTTGGGCCGGTCCGCCATGCCTCAGTCCTCAAGCCGTGCATAGGGGATGGCGGGATTGCCCTGTTCGCTGCGGGCAAAGCCAGCGGCCAGCAGGGTGATGGTCTCGTCGTTCGGGCGATAGGTGCCCGGCAAGGGGACGGATCGGCCCTCGGCCGAGCGACGCAGCTTGCTGACGGCTTCCAGGTGCCTATGCTCGATGAGGCCGAAGTCCCCGAGGGCTGAAAGCAGGTTCTCGCCCCGCGGCGCGGCAAGCCGCTCGAAGAAGGTGGCCCAGCGCTCGCCTTGATCGAGCCAATCCGGCCACTGCTCCTCGAACTGGTCCTCGATCTCGGCTGGCAGGCTCCACAGCGTCATGCAGCCGGGTGGATCAAAGAGGTCGTGACAACGACCGCGGGCGACGGCGAAGGCGATGCGGGCCTGGGCGAAATAATGTGTCGCCGGAAATCCGCGCTTGAGCACCAGGGAGCCATGACGCCCCAGGATACCCTTGGTGTTCCACCAGCCAGCGGCGTCCATCTCACCGTGACGGGCGATGACCAAACGCAGCTTGAACAAGCGAGTCAGATCGATTTCGGGTATCACAAGGATCATCCACTTGGCTTCACGGGAAGGCATCCACCATCACGGTCCTGGCCTGAATTACGCCTTATCGCATCCAAATCCTCAAATTACAACAAGTTACATTTCCACAAACTGAGGAGGCGCGAGCGGCAGCTGGTGGCAATTCACTTAACCGGCGCGTCCGGTATGGTAGCCAGTTTTTGCATAAAAATGCAGACCAAGTGAAGGGTGAGGAGTGAGGATTCAGGGGTGAGGAGTGAGGGGAGAAGGCTTAGAGTGGCGGGCATGGACGCTTAGCCCTGGCCGGTCATGACGTCAGTCCGGGTGCCCTATATACTGCGCCCTTTTCCGAATTTGCGACCTTAGGCGGGAGCCCTCATGGCGAAGATCGATATTAAGAAGGTGGTGTTGGCCTATTCTGGCGGCTTGGACACCTCGGTCATCCTCAAGTGGCTGCAGGAGGAGTATGGCTGCGAGGTGGTGACCTTCACCGCCGACATCGGCCAGGGCGAGGAGCTGGAGCCGGCACGGGCCAAGGCCCTGGCGGCGGGGATCAAGGAAATCTACATCGACGACCTGCGCGAGGAGTTCGTCCGCGATTTCGTCTTCCCCATGTTCCGCGCCAACGCCCTCTACGAGGGCGAGTACCTGCTCGGCACCTCCATCGCCCGGCCCCTGATCGCCAAGCGCCTGATCGAGATCGCCGCCGAGACCGGCGCCGACGCCATCGCCCACGGTGCCACTGGCAAAGGTAACGACCAGGTGCGCTTCGAGCTCACCGCCTTCGCCCTCAACCCCGAGATCAAGATTATCGCCCCCTGGCGGGAGTGGGACCTGCTGTCCCGCGAGAAACTCATGGACTATGCCGCCAGTCGCGGCATCGCCGTGGAGATGAAGCGTGACGGCACCAAGTCGCCCTATTCCATGGACGCCAACCTGCTGCACATCTCTTACGAAGGCTATGACCTGGAGGACCCCTGGGTCGAGCCCGGCGCCGACATGTGGCGTTGGACGGTGCCGCCGGAGCAGGCCCCGGATCAACCGACCTATCTCGTCCTGACCTTCGAGAAGGGCGACGTGGTGGCCATCGACGGCCAGGCCATGACCCCGGCCCAGGTGCTGGCGGAGCTGAACCGCATCGGCGGGGCCAACGGCATCGGTCGGGCGGACATCGTCGAGAACCGCTACGTCGGCATGAAGTCCCGCGGCTGCTACGAGACCCCCGGCGGCACCATCCTGCTCAAGGCCCACCGCGCCATGGAGTCCCTGACCCTGGACCGCGAGGCCGCCCACCTCAAGGATGAACTGATGCCGCGCTACGCCAGCCTGGTCTATAACGGCTACTGGTTCGCCCCGGAGCGGGAGATGCTCCAGGCCGCCATCGACCAGACCCAGCAGGTGGTCAACGGCGAGGTGCGCCTCAAGCTCTACAAGGGCAACGTCATGGCCGTGGGCCGGCGCTCAGAGACCAACAGCCTGTTCGACACCCGCATCGCCACCTTCGAGGAGGATGCTGGCGCCTACCACCAGGGCGACGCCACCGGGTTCATTCGCCTCAACGCCTTGCGCCTGCGGGTCGCCGCCCGGCGCCGGGGCTGACAGTTAGCCAGGCTTAACCTTTGCCTGTCATCACCTGGGCTGAGGGGCCTCCGCCCTCAGCCCAGCCGCCGAATAAATGGGCTGAGGCTCATCCCCCAGCCCTGCTCTCTGTCAGCCGAGGGCGACGGCGCTCAGCCGTCTGAACTGGTGCCGGCTCAGAACTCATCGGCCACATGATTCATGACCAAACCTACACACCAAGACTGGGCAGTAGTGAATTTAGTCATTCAGCCCAACCCCCGTCAGTTCAGCCACCGCTGCCATTAACTCCTCCAAGGCTGGTGGGGCAGTGGCATCAACGATCAAGGCCTGAGGCATTTCCTCCGCCGCCAGCGCCTCCTGAGTGCGCAACTGCCGCTCCAGCACCGCCAACCCCGCCTCGGAGGCGTCGGCCCCCGTCGCCTGGCGGCTGGCGACCCGCTCCCGCAGAACCTCGATCGGGGCCTCCATGACCAACAGGGCGAAGCCCGCCCCCTGGGCCGCGGCCAGTTCGCGAAAGACGCGACGCTGGTCCCGGCGGAGGAAGGTGGCGTCCACCAGGACGTCATAACCGCAGCCCAGGATCATCGCCGCCAGTTCCCGCAACCGGTCGTAGGTCCGGCCGCTGGCGTCGGGGGTGTAGATGCCGCCGTCGGTGGGGCTCCCCGTCCGTTCCTCCGGGGCGAAGCCGAAGAGGCGCTTGCGCTCGATGTCGGAGCGCAGATGGATGACGGGCAAGGCCTCGCGTAATCGGCTGGCAAGCCAACTCTTGCCAGAGCCGGACAGGCCGGAGGTCAGGAGCAGCCGTGGTTGGCGCTCCCGGCGACGGGTGTAGGACGCAGCCAGGGCCAGGTAGCCGGCGCAGGCCTGGTGATCGGCGACGGCTTCCTCCGCCGTCAGCTCCCCCTGCCCAAGGCGGATGGCCAGGACCTTGGCCCGCACCAGGGCACGATAGACCTGGTACAGGTCCAGGACCTGGAGGGCGTCGTAGTCCCCGCTCTGTTCCAGATAGGCGTTGAGCAGCCGTCGCGCCAATGGCCCCTCCCCCGCCTCCTCCAGGTCCATGAGTAGGAAGGCCAGTTCGCTGGCGGTGTCAATCCAGCGCAGTTGGGGGGCGAACTCCAGGGCATCGAAGAACAGGGGCTCCCCCTTCACCAGGGCAATGTTGCCGCGGTGCAGGTCGCCGTGGCATTCCCGCACCCGGCCCGCCGCCCGCCGTTGCTCGATCACGGGGGTTAGCTCCCGCCAGCGGGCGCGGGTCCACTCCTCCAGCCGGTCCAGCCCCGCCTGGCACTCAGTCCCCAGGGAGCGGGCGCGGATCTGGCGGAAGTTCTCCACCATGGGCGCCAGGACCGCCTCCGGGGTGCCATAGGGGCTGTCCGCCGCAGCGGGTGACAGACCGTCATGGAAGGCGGCCAGGCGGGCCGCGAGGCGGTCGATCAGCGCCGGGGTGAGGACGCGGTGGTCGAGCCGGTCCCCCTGGTCGAAGCGCCGCATCTCCACCGCGTATTCCAGGACCGGCCCGTCGCCACCGAGCCGCGGCTGGTCCGGGGTGCCGGTGACCGCGACCAGGCCCAGGTAAAGCTCGGGGGCGAGGCGGTGGTTGAGGCGTAATTCCTCGCGACAAAACTCCAGACGGCGCTCGGCGGTCGAGAAGTCGAGGAAGCCCAGGTTGACCGGTTTCTTGAGCTTGTAGGCCCGGTCCCCGGCGAGAAAGACGTGGGAGATATGGGTCTCCAGGTGCTCGATCGCCCCCTCGGCGCCGATCAGCCCCGGCGGGTAGGCCTCGGGCCGGCGCAGACCGGCGACCAGGCGCGGGAAGTCCCGCTCGGCGGCGTAGGGAAGATCCCGCGCGTCATCAAGGGAAGGGGTAGCCATCGGCCAGCATCCTCGGGAGGGAGAGTGGGGAGATTGTCCCCCGCTCCGGCGGGACAAGCCAGTGGCCAGGGACAAGCTCGTGGCCAGGGCCGGCCCAATGGCTAGGGCCGGTCCAGAAAAGGTGTTGCAGGTTCACAATCCTGTTGCGTCCCGCAACGCTGTGACCAACGGGAGGCCAATCCAGGGACCAGATGCCGGCAATCGTTGCCAAATCTCGCCGCCCTGTCTCTGCCGCGATCGCGCCGCTTACCCGGGGTGAACCCTGGGTATCCCCCCGGTGTTCGCGGGTGCAACGACCCGCCAGCCGCGCCCGCGCCCAGCAATCACTACAATCATTTGAAATATAAGTTATTCCCTTTCTTGGCAAGCAATCTGCATTAGCCAAGGCCAAAGGGGAAGCTCAGCCACCACGGGTTCCCCGCCAACACCACGACACGCTGGTGGCGCGAGGAACAGGCGGAAGCCGATTCCTCGCCGCCAGCGATTCCCCGCCAGTACCGAGGAACCTCATGGCCAGCTTTTCCGACCAACTCAAACAAGCCTTTACCGCCCTGGGGCAGTGCCCGACCGGCGAAGTCAGCGGGCGCTATCGCATGGAGGCGGCCCTCGCCGCACTCCCCGCGCCGCATCACCTGACGCCTCCCGCACCGGGGCGGCGCCTGATCGCCCTCGGCATCGGCGCCTCCCTGCCGCTCGCCGTCCTGGAATACGCGGCCAGCGTCTGTCGCCGCCTCCAGGCGGACCTGCTGCTGCTCTGCACGGATCCCCAACGCCTGCACGCCCTGATCAGCGCGCATCAGCCACTGCTGTCGGGTATCGCCTGCGAGGCGGAAGAGCTGCCCCGGGTCAACCGTCGCAACGTGGCGCGCATCCTGGAGCGCCGCTCCCGGGTCCTCTTCGCCATCAGTGGCACCCCCGACGACCCGGTACGGTGTCTGGTGCCTGGCAAGGGTGGCTTGTTCGGCGGGGAGTCTCCCGTGCCCGTGGTGGTCGTCGGCGATCACCTGGAGCCGCCCCGAGAGCCATCCGCCAGGCTCCAGCGGGCTGCTTCATGACCCCCGATGAGGGTCGCGTGGCTCGCGACCTCAGGCCCCGACCATCCATGCGGCGTCTCCCCTACCTCTTGCCGGCGGCCCCTGAACGCGAACCGTCCGGCCGCTTGGGTTTAACCCCGGAGCCGCACCGACGCCGGAACCACACCTAGCTCACTCACTCCCCAGACCCTTTTGCACCAGAGGATTACCCATGCCGCACGCCAAACGCCCCATCACCGCTACCCTGCTCTATGGGGTTGCCAGCCTCCTGCTCTATGCCTTGCTCTATATCTACGCGGACCAGTTTGTCGCCTGGGCCGAGCAGACCAAAGAGCACAAGTCCTTGTTTCTGATCCCGGTGGTGGTGGCCTTCGTTTTTTCCTATTTCCATGGCGCTTTCACCGGTCACTTCTGGGAAAGCCTCGGTTTGCGCGCCGCCAAGAGCGGCGCCAAGCCCGTCAGCAAAGCCGGCAGCCAGGGCGGCAGCAAGACCGCCTCCGCCACCTCGCCCCAGCGCGGTCAGCAGGCTAACCCATCCGGTAACCGGCCCATCGCCCAGTCCTAAACCACGGAGTCGTCATCAGTGGACAGTAATCTTTTCATCGATATCACCCTGACCTCCGGCCTGGCACTCTTCGTGGTCGGCTTCGTCGGCGGCATGGTCTCGGGCTTCATCGGCTCCGGCGGGGCCTTCGTGCTCACCCCGGCCATG
>JAGVUH010000206.1 GCA_019136395.1 Gammaproteobacteria bacterium | reverse complement strand
GCTCCCGGAACGGCTGCCGCCCCCGCATCCGCCACCGCTCATGGCGCCTCTACCCCGCTAACCGCGGTTGCATCAGGCTGGCCGCTCCCCGCGGGTCATTGGCCCTGGCTGGCCGCCGCGTTCGCGTTCCTGTGGCTGACGACCCTGCTGCTCTGGTGGCGGGAGCGTCGCCGCCAGTTCCCCGTCTCCCTGGCCCGGACGGGCGGGAGTGAGGTATCGCGCGCCTCCCTGGCGGCCGCCCGGGAGCGGGTCCGGCAGGCTTGCCAGGCTCAGGAGCCCCGGGCCACCCGCGAGGCCCTGCTTGCCTGGGGACAAGTCCGCTGGCCCGAGGATCCCCCCCGGCGGCTCGAAACCCTCGCCGCCAGCCTGGGCGGGCCTGCCGCCTCCTGGATGGGGCGGCTGGATCAGTGTCTCTATGCCCCTGGCGGGGCCGCTGGCTGGGATGGCCCCGCGGCCTGGCGGGATCTCGGGCCCGTGCTGACGGTCGCGGCGGAACGTTCACCGGGGCGGACCGGAGGAGAGGATCCCTTGCCGCCTCTCTATGCCGCTTCCGCGTCTGGATAATCCGCGCAGGCAGACCGTGGGCCAGCCGTTCCATGCTATTCTGCCCATGGGAGTCGGCCGGACAGTCGCTGCTCGGCCGCGTCAGCGGCGCGAGGGGAGGAAAGTCCGGGCTCCATAGGGCAGGGTGCCAGGTAACGCCTGGGGGGCGCGAGCCCACGGCCAGTGCCACAGAAAAGATACCGCCTCTATCCGCTGCGGCGGATCGGTAAGGGTGAAATGGTGCGGTAAGAGCGCACCGCGCCGACGGTAACGCCGGTGGCAGGGTAAACCCCACCCGGAGCAAGACCAAATAGGGGGACGAGCGGCCTTGCGCCGCGCCGCGCGGCCCGCGCGTGTCCCCGGGTAGGTCGCTAGAGGCGCACGGCGACGTGCGTCCCAGATGAATGACTGTCCCCGACAGAACCCGGCTTACAGGCCGACTCCCACCTCGATTTTCTGGACGGACCCCGGAACCTACGTCCGGCACCGTCCTTCCTTCATCTCCTCTCTACCCAAATACCCACCCACCTCTTGGTCTTGGCACGGCCATGGTCAGGCTCCCCGAAACCGCCCTTCTTTGGTGCGGCATGAGGCTTACGAAGTATCCCCTTGAAATCTGGCCCTCTTCCCGATTGTGGCGAAATAGATGCAATTAGGTCTCTAACTTGCTGACAGGCGTAAGGAAAATTCACTTCTCCGCTTGACGGGTGGGGCTGGGTTGCCTAGTATGAGGACAGAAGTGGAGTGAAGTGGAGTAAAAGGGAGCAATTTCGCCATCAGGGGGGCGGCAGTGTTTCGGGGGGTTTCCACCCTTAGTCTGGATGCCAAGGGCCGGCTGGCCATGCCCGCGCGCTATCGCGAGCAGGTGCAGTCCTGTTGCGCGGCCCATCTGGTGGTGACCATCGACACCGATCGCTGCCTGCTGATCTATCCGGAACCCAACTGGCGGGAGATCGAGCGCAAGCTGGAGAAGCTGCCTTCCTTCAACCCCACCGCGCGTAAGTTGCAGCGCCTCTACATCGGCCACGCCCATGAGGTGGACATGGACAGTCAGGGTCGGGTGCAACTGCCGCCGGAGCTGCGTCAGTTCGCCAGCCTGGACAAGCGGGTGGCCCTGATCGGGCAAAGCAACAAGTTCGAGCTCTGGGATGAGGACACCTGGGTGGCGCGCCGTGACCAGTGGCTGAACGAAGAGGATCTGGCGGAGCTGGAGTCCTCCCCCGAGTTCGCCTCCCTTTCCATCTGACTCGATGAGCCGCCCCGTGGCTGACACCGGGCATAGACCCGTTTTGCTGGAGGAGACCTTGCAGGCCCTGGCGATTCGCCCCGATGGCTTCTATCTCGACGCCACCTTTGGCCGGGGCGGGCACGCGCGCGCCCTGCTCGCCCGGCTGGGGGCCGCTGGCCGCCTTCTGGTCCTGGATCGGGATCCGGCGGCCGTGGCCGTGGCTGCGGACCTGGCGCGCCGGGACCCGCGCCTGGAGGTCGAACATGCCCCCTTCTCCCGCTTGCGGGAGGTCGTGGGCCGTCATGAGCGCCTGGGCGCCGTCGATGGCCTGCTGCTGGACATCGGCGTCTCCTCGCCCCAGTTGGACGAGGCCGGACGGGGCTTCAGCTTCGCCGCCGACGGTCCCCTGGACATGCGCATGGACAACAGCGCCGGCGAGACGGCCGCGGCCTGGCTGGCGCGGGCCCAGGAGGCGGACATCGCCCGGGTCCTCCACGAATACGGCGAGGAGCGCTTCAGCAGGCGCATCGCCCGCGCCATCGTCACCGCCCGCGGCCAGGCGCCCATCCTCACCACCGGTCGGCTGGCGGCGATCGTGGCGGCGGCCTGCCCGACCCGGGAGCCGGGCAAGCATCCGGCGACCCGCGCCTTCCAGGCCTTGCGCATCCAGGTCAACCACGAACTTGAGGAACTGGCGGCCGCCCTGGGGGCGGTGCGCGACCTCCTCGCCGTGGGGGGGCGACTGGTGGTGATCAGTTTCCACTCGCTCGAAGACCGCCTCGTCAAGCGGTTCATCCGGGATCAGGCCCGGGGTCAGCCGGTTCCGCGGAGCGTGCCGCTGCGGGCGACCGCGACCCAGGCCTGGCTGGAGCCCGTCGGCAAGGCCCTGCATGCCGGGGAGGCCGAGGTCGCGGCCAACCCCCGGGCGCGCAGCGCGGTGCTGCGGGTGGCGGAGCGGCGGTCATGAGCCTGCGGGACCTGCTCCTGATCGCCCTGCTGGCCTTGGCCGTGGTCGCCTCCGGAGTGGGGGTCGTCTACGCCAAGTATCAAACGCGGATCGAATTCATCAATCTGCAGGCGCTGACCCGGGAACTCCATCGGCTGGAAGAGGAGTGGGCCGTGCTGCGGCTGGAGGAGGCGGCGCTGGGCACCCACCCACGGGTGGAGACGGCGGCGCGGACGCGGCTGGACATGTTCATGCCGCGGGGTGTGGATGTCAGAACCATTGGGGGTAAGGTTCATGAACGTTGATTTGGCCAGGCGCAAGAGCGACCCGGCCCGCGAGGGTAAGCGCTTCAATTTCCGGGGGCGGAGCCTGTTGTTGCTGGGCGGTCTCGGCGTCCTGCTCTGCGCCGTGGTGGCGAGCGCCTTTCAGCGCCAGGTGCTGGAGCGGGAATTCCTGCGCGAGGAGGGCGAGGCCCGCTATCTGCGCGACTGGGAGATCCCGGCGCGGCGGGGAATGATCCTCGACCGCAACGGCGAACCCCTAGCGGTCAGTTCCCCCGTGGCCAGCGTCTGGACCGATCCCCGCAAGCTCAAGGACTTTCCCGAGGCGATGGGTGAACTGGCCGAGGCGATGCGACTGCCCGTCCAGGACCTGCGTCAGCGGGTGGCGGAGCGCCAGAACAAGGGCTTCATCTACCTCAAGCGCCGCATCGAGCCCGATCAGGCCGAGGACGTCGCCCGGATCAAGGAGCAATACCAGATCCATGAACTGGGCATGGAGACCGAGTACAAGCGCTTTTACCCCGGCGGGGAAATCTTTGGCCACATCATCGGCTTCACCGATGTGGACGACAAAGGGATCGAGGGCATGGAACTGGCCTTCAATGGCTGGCTGGGCGCCGAGCCTGGCCTGCGCCGGGTCATCAAGGACGGGCGTCAGCAACTGGTGGCCGAGGTGGAGCGGGTGCGCCCGCCGCGTCACGGCAAGGACCTGGAACTGAGCATCGACCGGCGGCTGCAATATCTCGCCTACCGGGAGTTGATGCGCACGGTGCGGGAGCACAAGGCCAAGTCGGCCTCGGCGGTGGTCCTGGACGTCCGTACTGGCGAGATCCTGGCCATGGTCAATCAGCCGGCCTACAACCCCAACGGCGACAAGGGCGGCGACCAGAGCAGCCGCCGGAATCGCGCCGTCACCGATGTCATGGAGCCCGGTTCCACCATCAAGCCCTTCGTCGTCGCCGCCGCCCTGGAGCAGGGCCTGGTGACACCGACCACCCCCATCGACACCAGCCCCGGGACCCTGGCGGTGGGCAGTAACACCGTCAAGGACATCCATAATTACGGCCGCCTCGATACCACCAGCGTCATCACCAAGTCGAGCAATATCGGCGTGGTCAAGATGGCCCTGCGCATGAAGAAGGAGACCCTCTGGAACCTCTATGACCGGGTCGGCTTCGGCAAGCCCACCGGGGTCCAGTTCCCCGGGGAGGAGACCGGCCGGTTCCGCCATTTCAAGCGCTGGTCGGACTTCGAGTACGCCACCCAGGCCTTTGGTTATGGCCTCTCGGTAACCCCCCTGCAATTGGCCCGGGCCTATTCGGTGCTGGCGGCAGATGGCCTCCTCAAGCCCATCAGCCTGCTCAAGGTAGCCCAGGAGCCGGCGGGGGAGCAGGTCCTCAGCGCCAAGACGGCGCGCGAGGTACGGGCCATGATGGAAACGGTGGTCTCTCCCAAGGGCACCGCCAAGCAGGCGGTCATCGAGGGCTACGGCGTCGCCGGCAAGACCGGCACGGCAAAGAAGTCCGCCGGCCGTGGCGGTTATGCCGCCGGGCGCTACCAGGCGGTCTTTGCCGGCATGGCCCCGGCCAAGGACCCCCGATTCGTCCTGGTGGTCATGGTCGATGAGCCCGGGGGTGGAAAGTACTATGGCGGCCTGGTGGCGGCCCCGGCCTTCGCCCGCATCATGCAGGGTGCCTTGCGCCTCTTCAATGTCCCGCCGGATCACCCCGAGGTGAAGATGCTGATGGCCAGCGCGGACGCGACCCAATGACGGGGGGCCTGGCCCTCGCCCGGCGTCCGGTTTGGCGACTGCGGGAACTGGTGGCCGATTGGGTGCCCCCGACCGCCTGGCCGGAAGCTGCCAGCGCCGCGGATGCCGCTGACCCGGCCGTCACCGGCCTCACCCTGGACAGCCGGCATATCCAGCCGGGCTGGCTCTTCCTGGCCTGTCAGGGTGGCCAGGGGCATGGGCTCCAGTTCGCCGCCGAGGCCCGCGCCCGGGGGGCCTGCGCCATCGTCGCCGAACCCGACGGTCGTTGGGATGCCCACGCCCTGGCGGCCCTGGGCGTCAGCCTGGGACTGCCGGTCATCCCTGTTCCCGATCTGCGGCATCAGGCCAGCCGGTTGGCGGGACGCTTCTTCGGGGACCCCAGCGCGCAACTGGCGGTCCTGGGCGTGACCGGAACCAACGGTAAGACCAGCGTCACCCACTACCTGGCCCAGGCCCTGGCGGAGGAGGTCGAGTGTGCCCTGATCGGCACCCTGGGATTCGGCCTCCCGGGGGAACTTCAACCGGCCACCCATACCACCCCGGACCCGGTGACCCTGCAGGAGACCCTGGCCTGGCTGCGGGAGCGCGGGGTGGGCGCCGTGGCCATGGAGGTGTCCTCCCATGCCCTGGATCAGGGGCGAACGGCGGGGGTCCACTTCACCCACGCGATCTTTACCAACCTGAGCCGGGATCATCTGGACTATCACGGCGATATGGCCCGCTACGGTCAGGCCAAGCGTCGCCTGTTTCGCTCCCCCGGCCTGGAGTGGGCCATCCTCAATCTGGACGATGACCTGACCCCCGCGATTCTCGACGATCTGGACCCGGCGGTCCGGGTCGGGGGCTTCACCCTGGCGGCGGACCGGCCCATCCCCGTGGCCTGCCGGCTCTGGGCGCGCCTGTGCGACCTCACCCCCAGCCATGCGGGCATGCGGCTGGAACTAGAGACCAGCGCTGGCCCCGCCAGCCTGGAACTGGGTCTCATCGGACGCTTCAATGCCGCCAATGCCCTGGCGGTGTTTCTGGTCCTACTGTCCCGGGGCCTGGACCGGGAACGCGCCGCCCAGGCCATGACCCACCTGCGCGGGGTGCCCGGTCGCCTGGAGCGTTTCGGCGGCGCCGGCGCGCCGCTGGTGGTGGTGGACTATGCCCACTCCCCGGATGCCCTGGAGCAGACCCTGCTCAATCTGCGTGCCCATACCCGGGGACGGCTGATCTGTCTCTTTGGCTGTGGCGGTGAGCGGGATGCCGGCAAGCGCCCCCTCATGGGGGTGGTGGCGGAGCGGCTGGCCGAGCAGGTGATCCTGACGGACGACAATCCCCGTAGCGAGGATGGCGATGCCATCATCGCCCAGATTCAGGCGGGTATGGCTCAGCCAGCGAAGGCCATCGTCGAACGGCGGCGGGGCCTGGCCATCCGCCGCGCCATCGCCATCGCCGGGCGTGATGACCTGGTGCTGGTGGCGGGCAAGGGACATGAGACGGTGCAGGATCTGGGGGAACGGAAGGTCCACTTCAGCGACCGGGCCCAGGTCCAGCAGGCCCTGAGTGAACGCATCTGGGCCCCCAGTCTGGAGGATGCCGCGTGAGCACGGCCTTCCGACCGGACCCGCACCCGTCCCTGCCGTTGCCCTGGACCCTGAGCCAGGCCGTCGCCCGGGTGGGTGGCACCCTCTCCGGGGTCGACGTCGGCTTTCGGGGTGTCGGCATCGATAGTCGAAAGCCGCTTGGCGGGCACCTCTTCGTCGCCCTGCGGGGCGAGCGCCACGACGGCCACGATCATGCCGCCGCCGCCCAGGCGGCCGGTGCCGTGGCCCTGATGGTCGAGCGCCCCCTGGCCATCGACCTGCCGCAATGGCGGGTGGAGGACAGCCGCCTGGCCCTGGGCCGCTTGGCGGCGGCCCACCGGGAGCGCTTCGCGGGCAGGGTGGTCGCCCTGACCGGGAGCAACGGCAAGACCACCACCAAGGAGATGATCGCCGCCATCCTCGCCCAGGCGGGCAGCGTGCGGGCGACCAAGGGCAACCTCAACAACGACATAGGCCTGCCCCTGACCCTGCTGGAGGCGGGGGAGGAGGACTTTCTGGTGCTGGAGATGGGCGCCAACCATCTGGGGGAGATCGCCTATCTCACGGCTATCGCCCGGCCGGAGGTCGCCGCCATTACCAACGCCGGGCGCGCCCATCTGGAGGGCTTTGGCAGCCTGGAGGGCGTGGCCCAGGCCAAGGGTGAGATTGTCCAGGGCCTGCGTCCCGGGGGCACCTTCGTCTTCCCCGCCGACTCCCCCTGGGCGGGGCTGTGGCGGCAACTGGCCGCGGGCCGGTCCTGCCTGACCTGCGCCGCAAGGGGTGCAGCCGCTGGATCAGATATCGCCTCAGCCTTGGCTGTCGGCCCTCATTCCGGACCCCGATCCACTCCTGATTCTCGTCCTGACTCTGGCCATGATACGGGTCTGGGTTCCGGTCCTGATGGTGGTTCCGGCGCTGATCTATTCGTGGACCTGAGCACGGCCCGGACCCGCTGGGACGAGGCGGGTTTTCGCACCGCCTTCCGCGTGACGGGTCCCAGCCTGGACCTGGAGCTTGAGCTGGCCCTGGCGGGTGGCCACAATGTCCGCAATGCCCTGGTGGCCGTGGCCATGGCCCGGGCCCTGGGGTTGGAGCCTGCCCTCATTGGGGCCGGTCTGGCGACCATGCGCCCCGTCCCGGGGCGTCTGTTTCCCCGCCGGATTCCAGGCGGCCCCCGCCTCATCGACGACAGCTACAACGCCAACCCCGACTCGGTGGAGGCCGCCATCGCCGTGCTCATGTCCCTGTCCGGACGTCACGTCCTGGTGCTGGGGGACCTGGGCGAGCTGGGACCGGAGGCCGAGGCCCTGCACCGCCACCTCGGTGTCGTGGCCCGGGAGGCGGGGGTGGCGGCGCTCTACACCCTAGGCAGCCTCAGCGCCGCGGCGGCGGAGGGCTTTGGTGCCGGCGCGGACCGGCACTTCACCGACCAGGCCGAGCTCATCGGCCGCCTGCGCCAGGACCTGGCACCGGACGATCTGGTCCTCATCAAGGGCTCGCGGCGCTCGGCCATGGACCGGGTGGCGGATGCCCTCTGCGCCCCCCGGGAGGGCTGAAGCTTGCTCCTCTATCTGACCGATTGGCTCACCCAGTTCAACAGCGGCTTCAGTGTTTTCCGCTATCTGACCCTGCGCGGCATCCTGGGGGTCCTCACCGCCCTGATCATCTCCTTCGTCGTCGGGCCAGCCATGATCCGCCGGCTGCGCCGGTACAAGATCGGCCAGACGGTGCGCGACGACGGTCCCCAGAGCCACCTCTCCAAGGCGGGCACGCCCACCATGGGCGGGGCCCTGATGCTGGTGGGGGTCGGGATCAGCACCCTGCTGTGGTCGAACCTGGCCAACGTCTATGTCTGGGTCGTCCTGCTGGTGACCCTGGCCTTCGGTCTCATCGGCCTGGTGGATGACTACAAGAAGTTGGTGCTGCGCAACCCCCGGGGCCTGGCGGCGCGTTATAAGTATCTCTGGCAGTCGGTGGTGGGGCTGATCGCCGCCATCCTGCTCTATGTCCTCGCCGAGACCCCGGCGGAGACCGCCCTGCTGATCCCCTACCTCAAGGATGTCTCGCTGCAACTGGGCCCCTGGTACATCCTCCTGACCTACCTGGTCATCGTCGGTTCGAGCAACGCGGTGAACCTGACCGATGGCCTGGACGGACTGGCGGTGATGCCCACGGTCCTGGTCGCCGGGGCCCTGGGGATTTTCGTCTACGCCTCCGGCCACGCCAATTTCGCCGACTACCTGCGCATCCCCAGCGTCCCCGGGGTCGGGGAGGTGGTGGTCTTCTGCGCGGCCCTGGTGGGGGCCGGGCTGGGATTTCTCTGGTTCAACGCCTATCCCGCCCAGGTCTTCATGGGTGACGTGGGCGCCCTGGCCTTGGGCGCCGCCCTGGGGGTGGTGGCGGTGGTCGTGCGCCAGGAACTGGTGCTGCTGATCATGGGCGGCGTCTTCGTCGCCGAGACCCTGTCGGTCATGCTCCAGGTGGCCTCCTTTAAGATGACCGGCAAGCGCATCTTCCGCATGGCCCCGCTCCATCACCACTTCGAGCTCCAGGGCTGGCCGGAGCCGCGGGTCATCGTGCGCTTCTGGATCGTGACCGTCATCCTGGTCCTGGTCGGGCTGGCGAGCCTGAAGATCCGCTGAGCGACATCCGGGGAGCGTCATGCACGACCTGTTCCATCATCCCGACCGCGCGGCCGGCCCCGGGGGCCAGCCCAAGACCCTGATCCTGGGCCTGGGCAAGACGGGCCTCTCCTGCGCCCGCTGGCTGCACGCCCAGGGCGTCCCGGTGGCGGTGACCGACAGCCGTCCCCAGCCGCCGGGGCTGGCGGCGGTGCGGGAGGAGCTGCCGGACCTGCCGCTCTTCCTCGGCGACTTTGACGCCGCGGCCCTGGCCGTGGCCGAGCGCCTGGTCATCAGCCCGGGCATCGCCCTCGGCGACCCCCGCCTGGCGCCGGCCATTGGCCGCGGGGTTGAGGTGGTGGGGGATATCGAGCTCTTCGCCCGGGCGGTCCAGGCCCCGGTGGTGGCCATCACCGGCTCCAACGGCAAGAGCACGGTCACCACCCTGGTGGGGGAGATGGCCCGGGCCAGCGGGCTGCGTACCGCCGTGGGCGGCAATCTGGGCGAACCGGCCCTGGAGCTCCTCGATCCCACCATCCAGCTCTATGTCCTTGAGCTGTCGAGCTTTCAACTGGAGACCACCCGGTCCCTGCGGCCACGGGTGGCCACGGTCCTCAACATCTCGGCCGATCACCTCGATCGTTACCCCAGCCTGGAGGCCTACGCGGCGACCAAGGCCAGTCTGCTCCGGGGGGCCGAGGTGGGGCTGCTGAATCGGGATGATCCGCGGGTGGCGGCCATGGCCGGGCTGGCGGGGGAGGATCGCTGGTTCGGCCTCGGCCCGCCGCGAACTGGTAGCACGGCCCCGGCGGACTACGGCCTGCGGGAGGTCGGGGGCGTCACCTGGCTGGTCCGGGGGGAGGAGCTGTTGCTGCGGGCGGACGAACTGCCCCTGGCCGGTCAGCATAACCTGGCCAATGCCCTCGCCGCCCTGGCCCTGGGCGAGGCCTGCGGCCTGCCCCTGGCGGCGCGGCTGGCCGCCTTGCGGACCTTCCGTGGTCTGGACCACCGCACCGTCCTGGTGACGGAACGCCGGGGGGTGCGCTGGTTCGACGACTCCAAGGGCACCAACCCCGGGGCCACGGTGGCCGCCCTGCGCGGCCTGATCGATCCCCAGCGCCCCGGGCGGGCGCTGCTCATCGCCGGCGGCGAGGGCAAGGGCGCCGATTTCACCGATCTGGCGGAGGCGGCCGCTGAAACCGCCCGGGTGGTGATCCTCATCGGCCGCGATGGTCCGCTTATCGCGCGGGCGCTGGCGGGGCGGGTGCCGACCCGCCAGGCCCGGGATCTGGAGGAGGCAGTGCGGCTCGCGGATCAGCTCGCGCAGCCGGGCGATATCGTCCTGCTATCCCCGGCCTGCGCCAGTTTCGACATGTTCGACAACTATGAGCACCGGGGTCGGGTCTTCGTCGCCGCCGTGGAGGGCCTGGGGGCATGAGTTCATCCCTGAGTTCATCCATAAGTCCATCCCCGGGTTCGGTGATGGATTCGTCCCTGAGCGCGCCCGAGGCGGGGGTGCGGACCCTCTCCCACCGCCAACGCGCCCCCCGGCTGCCGGACATGGACTGGGCACTGCTGGTCTGTGCGGCGGCTCTGGTCGGACTGGGCTTCATCATGGTGGCCTCGGCCTCCATGCCCATCGCCGATCGTACCTTTGGCAATCCCTTTCATTTCGTCCTGCGCCACGGCGCCGCCCTGGTCCTGGCCCTCTCCGCGGCCCTGGGCGTCCTGCTGGTGCCGATCCGCGTCTGGGAACGTCAGGGCACCCTGCTCTTCTTCGTCGGTCTGTCGCTGCTGGTGCTGGTGCTGATTCCGGGCCTGGGGCGCAACGTCAACGGCGCCACCCGCTGGATACCCCTGGGGCCCTTCAATCTCCAGAGCTCGGAGTTGATGAAGTTTTTCGCCGTCATTTTCATCGCTGGCTACCTGATCCGGCGGCGGGAAGAGGTGGAGACGAGCCTCCTCGGCTTCGTCAAGCCGATGGCGCTGATCGTCATCGCCGCCACCCTGATCATGGCCGAGCCCGATTTCGGCACCACGGTGGTGCTGATGGCGACGGTCATGGGGATGCTCTTCCTGGGCGGGGTGCGGCTGCTCTATTTCGGGGGGCTGGGGCTGGCCGTGGTCCTGTCCGGGATCGGCCTGGTGCTGTCCTCGCCCTACCGGTTGCAACGGGTGACCTCCTATCTGGATCCCTGGGCCGATCCCTACAACACCGGGTTCCAGTTGAGCCAGGCCCTGATCGCCTTCGGCCGGGGTGAGTGGGCGGGGGTGGGGCTGGGCAACGGCATCCAGAAGCAGTTCTACCTGCCGGAGGCGCACACCGACTTCATCATCGCCGTGGTCGGCGAGGAACTGGGCCTGGCCGGGGTCCTGCTGGTCACGGCGGCCATGGGCTTCATCGTCTGGCGCGCCTTCCAGATCGGCTTTCGCGCCCGCCTGGCCGGACGCCACTTCGACGCCTATCTGGCCCAGGGCTTCGGCCTCGGTCTGGGGCTGCAGGGGTTGATCAATATCGGCGTCAATGTCGGACTCCTGCCGACCAAGGGCCTGACCCTGCCCTTTCTCAGTTATGGCAGCAACAGCCTGATCGTGGTCTGCATGATCATTGCCGTGCTGCTGCGCATCGACCTGGAAACACGGCACGATCCCCGGGCCGCGGCAACCGCCGGGGGCGGTGGCGGGGTGAAATGGGCGCGCGCCTAGCCATCATGGCCGGGGGTACCGGCGGTCATGTCTTTCCCGCCCTGGCGGTGGCGGAGCGGCTGCGCGCCCAGGGGCACGAGGTTTTCTGGATCGGCACCCGCAACCGCATGGAGGCCCGCCTGGTGCCCGAACAGGGTTTCCCCATCGAATGGCTGGGCATCGAGGGCCTGCGCGGCAAGGGGGCCCTGGCCCTGCTGGCCGCCCCCGGCAAGCTGGCCCTGGCCCTATGGCAGGCGGCGGGCATCCTGCGCCGTCGCCGGCCGGATCTGGTGCTGGGAATGGGCGGTTTTGCCTCGGGCCCCGGCGGGCTCATGGCCTGGCTGCTGGGCATCCCCCTGGTCATCCAGGAGCAGAACCGGGTGCCGGGTTTGACCAATCG
>JAGVUH010000677.1 GCA_019136395.1 Gammaproteobacteria bacterium | reverse complement strand
GGCCGGGTCCGGCGCGCCGCCCCCCCGGGCCCGCTGGACGCTGCGCAGGGCGGCCCACCAACCGGAGGCGGCGGCCAGGGGCAGGAGCAGCAGGAACCATTCGCTCATGGGGGGCAGGGGTCGGGCGGGTTACCGGGTCGGGGACTCAGGGGGGTATCATAGCAGTCCCAGGCCGGGCCGGACTTGCCGCGGCCGACCGCCAGCCCAACATGGACATGAGCCGACAAGCTGCCAGCCATCACCATTTGCGGGAGAGCCACTGATGTCCGAACTCACAGGCAAGGTCGCCATCGTCACCGGCGCCGCCGGCAATCTCGGTCGGGCGGTCTGCCAGACCCTCGCCGCCCGGGGGGCGAGCATCGCCCTCCTCGGCCGTCATGCCGAAGCCCTGGAGGCGGCCCGGGCCGGTCTCGGCGAGAGCGCGGCCTTCGCTGTCGACCTGATCGACCCGCGGGGGCTGGAACAAACCGTGGCCGCCGTCCGCGCCCGTTTCGGGCGCATCGACATCCTCGCCAACATCGCCGGCGGATTCACCATGGGCCCACCCCTCCATCAGACCAGCGACCAGGACTGGGACCTGATGATGGACCTGAACGCCCGCAGCGTCTTCAACGCCTGCCGGGCCGTCATCCCCCACCTGCTGGCGGCGGGCGGCGGGCGCATCGTCAATATCGCCGCCCGCGCCGCCCTCAAGGGGCAGGGCCACATGGCGCCCTATTGCGCCGCCAAGGCCGTGGTCGTCCGCCTCACCGAGAGCCTGGCGGAAGAACACCGGGACGCTGGCATTAACGTCAACTGCATCCTGCCCGGTACCCTGGACACCCCGGAGAACCGGGCCGCCATGCCGGACGCGGATCACGGCCGGTGGGTGGGCACCGACGCCCTGGCGGACGTGGTGCTGTTCCTGGTCTCCGACGCCTCCCGAGCCATCAGCGGCGCGGCCATCCCGGTTTACGGGCGAAGTTGATGCCCCTGATCATGGCCGCTTTACCTGAGGGGCTCCGGTTTTTAGTCAAGCCAGGGGCAGGGGGTGAACGCCTTCAACCGCGGCAGACCCTGGTCCACCCCCGACAGCCAATGATCCCAGCCACGCACACCCAGCAAAGAGGCCGCGCCGGGCGGGGCCCGCTGATTCTCGGCCTTGCGCTACTCGGGCTCTCCCTCCTGGCCCCCCTCCCCACCCCGGCCCAGACCCCGCTGGACGAGTCAACGCGGGAGCTGCTGGTCGCGGCCGTGACCGCGGCCTCCGAGGTCGATCTGTACAACGCCCGCTGCCGCAGCGACCAGTCCGGGCGCCGCACGGACAACCTCAACAAACTCCTGGCGAGCAAATTCCGTCTGACGGTGCTCAAGGTCCAGGACGATCTCTTCCCCGAGAAGTCCTATCGCAAGGCCCAGACCCGTCTTCAGGAGGAATTCCTTGCCCGCCTGAAGGCGGCCGGGGGCTGTCCCGGCGCCAAGGAGGCCGGCATGCCCGCCGAGTTGGGGGATCGCTACCAGGCATTGATGCGGGAGATCGAGCGCCTGCCCTGAACGCTCGCATACCCTCTCTCGGTCCAGACCCAAGGTCTGGTAGCGCAATCCCAAACCGGTAACTGATCCTCGTGGGGGGAATAGGGCGTTACCGCCGCCCAGCCGCCAGCCGTTCCCTCAGCGCCCCTCCTGGGTCATCTGGTCCAGACGGCCTTGGGCCAGGCGCGCCTCGCCGCTCTGGGGGAAGCGACGGATCAGTTCCTGCAAGGTGGCGCGGGCGGCGTGGGGGTCCTTGGCGTCGTCCTGGATGTAGCCGATCTTCAGCAGGGCCCCGGGGACCTTGGAGCTCTTGGGATAGTCCTTGAGGACGGTCTGAAACTCCTTCAGGGCGGCGGTGACGTTGCGGTTGACGTAATGGGTCTCCGCCAGCCAGAAGTGGGCCTTGTCGGCATTGGCGCTGTTGGGATAGCGGGCGAGGAAATCGCTCAGGGTGACCGCCGCCTCTTCGAAGCGCCGCTGCTTGAGGGGCTCCACGGCCTTGATGTAGGCCTCCTGCTCACCACGGCCCGGCTGGGCGGCGGCCGCCGACGGCTCCGTGGCCGGTTGCTCCGGGGTCTCCGCCGCGGGCGTTTGGGCTGACTCTCCCGCCGGCGGCGGCGCCGTGCCCGACGGAGCGGCGATGGCGGTCAGGGGGGGCACCGAGGACTCGACACCGGCGCGGGTCCCGCCGGCAGGCGCAGCGGCGGTGGTCGGCGCGGGTGCTTCAGCGGGACGCGCCAGCTCCCCTCCTTTTGGCCCGGTCGTCGCCTCACCCCGGGCCACCGGGGCTCCCGCCGAAGCCCCCGCAGCCGCGGGCGCGGTCTCCGACCCACCCGCCGTGGCTTGGCCCGCGGGTACAACACCCGGCCGTGCCTCCGCTCCCGCAGTCTGGCCACCCTGCCGCCGCAGGCGGTCGAGTTCGTACTGCTGCTGCTCAACCAGGCCACGCAGACGCTGCATCTCCCGCTCCATCGCCTGGAACTGGAGGGTCAGGTCGGAGGAGCGCTGGCTATCAAGCATGTTCTCCAGCCGGGTCACCCGTCCATCGAGATCCTCGGCGGGGGACGTGAGCGGGGCCAGGGCGAGGAGACCGGCGATGGCGAGGGACAAGGGACGCTGCTGCATGGATGATGACCTCAATAGACGAGTTCGACGCGGCGGTTCAGGGCCCAGACCGTTTCGCCCTGGCCAGGCTGGGTGGGCTTTTCCTCGCCGAAGCTGAGCAGGCCAAGCTGGGCCTCGCCGGCGCCCTCGGCGCGCATGAAGCGACGCACAGCGTTGGCGCGATCCTCGGCGAGGGCCAGGTTGTATTCGCGGGTACCGCGTTCGTCGGTGTGCCCCTCCAGCATCAGCTTGGCCTTGGGGGTGGTGGCGACGTAGCGGGCATGGGCGCGCAGGATCTCGACGTACTCCGGCCTGATGGTGCTGCTGTCGTAATCGAAATAGATGACGCGCTTGGACAGGGGGCTGTTGGGGTCGTTGAGCCCCGGCGGCCCCGGGCGGGCCGCCAGGGGGATGGTGGTGGCCGCGCTCCCCGGGGCCTTGGCCGCTTCCTGCTTGGCGGGACTGGCGCAGCCGCCGAGGGCCAGCAGGAGCGCCGCCAACAGGAGCAGGCTCCCGGCAGAACATGCCGCTGATCCTCTTACCCCCCCCCCCCTGGCGGGGGAGGGTTGGGGAGAGGGGGTCCGAAGGGCTACGCCGCTACCCGCGACGAGGGCCGGGGCCAAGGCCAAGGCAGAGGCCGGGGTGAGGGTGCCGGAGCGGGTATCCGGCCGCGCGCGACGGTACCCGTCGCGGGCTTGGGCCAGACCGGCGTGAGAAAGGGGAAAGGCGTTCATGGGCTTCTCCATGAGGCACGGCTCAGCGTGGCGGGGGGGACCAGGCCGGTTCGCGCACCTCCCCCGCATCCTGGGAGAGGCGTTGCCCGACCTTGCCATCGGTGGAGACCACGGCCAGGACGCCGCGACCGTTACTCTGGGTGGCGTAAATTACCATGCTGCCATTCGGCGCGAAACTTGGCGACTCGTCCAGCCCGCCCCGGCTCAGGAGTCGGGTGCCGTGGCTGGCCAGGTCCATCAGGGCGATGCGGAACTGGCCATTGACGCGGGTGACCATGACCAGGGAGCGGCCATCCGGCGACAGGGAGGGACGCCCGTTGTAGTCGCCGGTGAAGGTGACCCGGGTCGCCTCGCCACCCTGGGCGGGCATGCGGTAGATCTGGGGGTCGCCGCCGCGCCCGGAGGTGAAGTAGATCTCGCCGCCATCCGGGGACCAGGTCGGCTCGGTGTCGATGCCCGGGTGGTCGGTAAGGCGCCGCAGGGCGCGGCTGCCCAGGTCCAGGACATAGATCTCGGGATTGCCGTCCTTGGACAGGGTCAGGGCCAGTTGGCGACCATCGGGCGACCAGGCCGGGGCGCTGTTGAGGCCGGGAAAACTCGCCACGCGCTCGCGCCGCCCCGTGGTCAGTTCCTGGATGAAGACCGCGGTCTGCCGGTTCTCGAAGGAGACATAGGCCAGGCGACGGCCATCCGGGGACCAGGCCGGGGACAGCAGCGGTTCCTTGGAGGCCACGATGGTCTGGGGGTTGTGGCCGTCGGCATCGGCCACCCGCAGGGTCACCCGCTGGCCATCCACCCCCCACTCGCTGGTGACGTAGGCCAGGCGGCTGGTAAAGGCCCCGGGCAGCCCGGTGAGGCGCTCGTAGACGATATCGGCGATGCGGTGGGCGGTATGGCGCAGGTCCGCGGCGCTGCTGGGCAGGCTCATGTTCGCCAGTTGCTCGCCGCTATAGACGTCGAACAGGGCGAAATGGACCTCGTAGTAGCCATCCGGGCGGCGCTTGATCTGGCCCGCCACCAGGTTGTTCATGGCCAGCACCCGCCAGTCGCGCAACTCAACCCCCTCCACGGTCGGGGGCGTGGGGGGCATGTCCTGGCGGGGCAGCGGCTTGAAGCGCCCGGTGCGCGCCAGATCGGTGGCGATCACCTGGGCCAGGTCCTCCGGGGCCGGACCCACTCCCCCCTCAAGGGCGAAGGGCGCCACGGCGATGGGCTGGGCCCCCTCCTGACCACCGACGATCTCGATGGTCAACTCCGCCCGCGTGATGCCGCTCGCGCCGAGGGCGAGGAACAAGAGGGGCAAAAGCATTCTGCGCACGAACCTGCCTGTAGTCACGGTCATGGATGGCCTCTTGTTTTCCCGACTGCTTGTTTTCCTGAGTGAGATCAGCCGCATCAAAAGCTTGTTACCGGCTTGACACGCTTCAGGGTTCACCTGCTTCAGCGTTTACACGCTTAAGCGTTCACCCGCTACCGGATTTACCTGCTACCGGGTTTGAATTCTAGCCTGAGCTTACGGAAACGTTCGAACAGCGGACCCGCGGGCACCGGCAAGGGTGAAGCCTTATAGACGGCAGCGACCACGGACCGGTCATAGGCCGGATCGCCACTGGACCTGACCAGCCGGACGCTGTCGGCCACCACGTCCCCGTTGGGCAGAAGTTGGATCTCGATGGTGCAGGACAGATCCCGCCGGCCGCTACCCAGGGGTCGCACCCAGGTGTCGCGGATGCGACTGTCGATGGCCGCGGCGTAGAACTGGATGTCGCTGGCCGCCGGCTCGACCTGAGCCGCCTCTTCAGCGGCCAAAGCCGCCGCCAGGGCCTGCTCCTCGGCCTGGAGGGCCGCCTGTTCCGCCACCCGGCGGCGCTCCTGCTCGACGCGCTCCGCCTCGGCCTGGCGGCGCGCATCCTCGCGCCGGGTCAACTCAGCCTGACGCTCCGCTTCCACCCGGCGCTTTTCCTCGGCCTGGCGCTCCGCTTGCTCTGAGCGCCGCCGTTCCTCGGCCAGACGCTGGGCCTCCGCCTCCGCTTGCCGCTGCCGTTCAGCCTCGCGTCTTTCCTCCGCCCGGCGTGCGTCGGCCTGGCGGGCCGCCTCTTCCTCTGCCTGGCGTTGAAGTTCGGCCTGCCGCCGCTCCTCCGCCAGGCGCCATTCCTCGGCCTGACGTTGGGCCTCTGCCTCCGCTTGCCGTTGCCGTTCGGCCTGAAGCCTTTCCTCCGCCAAGCGCCGTTCCTCGGCCTGACGCCTGAGTTCGGCCTGCCGGGCAGCCTCTTCGGCCTGGCGTCGCTCCTCCGCAAGGCGCCGTTCCTCTGCCTGGCGCCGTTCCTCTACCTGGCGCTGTTCCTCTGCCTGGCGCTGCTGCTCCGCGCGCTGCCGGGCCTCGGCCTCCGCCTGGCGTTGCCGTTCGGCCTGACGTTGCACCTCGGCCTGACGGTGCATCTCGGCCTGACGGGCCTCTTCCGCCGCCTGACGGGCCTCCTCTTCCGCTTGGCGTGCCGCCGCCTCCGCTTGGCGTTGCGCCTCCAGTTCGGCGAGTTGCCGTTGCTCCAGCAACTGACGGGCTTCTTCCGCTTGCCGCCGCTGGGCCTCTTCGGCCCTGGCTAGGGCCTCCGCCGCCTGGCGCTCGCGCTCCGCTTGAGCCGCAGCTTCGACCGCCTGGCGTTCACGTTCGACCTGAGCGGCGGCCTCCGCCGTCGCCTGGCGTTCCCGCTCAGCGGCGCGGGCCTGGTCCTGACGTTCCGCGGCCGCCGCCAGGGTCGCCACGTCGACCACGGTGGCCTGGATGACCTGGGGGCGGATGGCCTGTTCCTGTCCCCAATCCAGCCAGGCCGCCCCGGTCAGGGCGAGGACGCCGAGGATCAGGTGCAGGGCGAGGGAGGCGACCAAGGCGCCAGGATGATGGCGGGCCGTTTGCCACATGTCAGGGCCGGGGGAACGGGGTGTTCATGGCCGGAGGGCAATGATGGCGGGGGAGGTTCATGAAGGGGGGACGGCGGCGGGGGCCCGCGAGCCCCGGACCTGATCAGGGCGTCGGACGTTCCGGCGGCACCGTGATCAGCCCCAGGCTCGCCGCGCCGGCGCCCTGGGCCAGGACCATGGCCTCCACCACCTTGCCATAGTTCACGGCGACGTCGCCCTTGACCAGGATTGGCACGCGTGGATTCTGTCGCAGCACGGTGCGCAGGCGGCCCTGAAGAGTCACGGCATCCACCGGCAGGTTGCGCTCCTCGCCCAGGTCCAGGTACAGATCACCGAACTGGTCGACGGTGATGATCACCGGATCGGTGCTCTCGCCGGTGATCACCTCCGCCTCCGCCTGGGGGAGCTCGACGTTCACCCCCTGGGTGATGAGGGGGGCCGTGACCATGAAGATCACCAGCAGCACCAGCATGACGTCGATGTAGGGGACGACGTTGATCTCCGCCAGTGGGCGGCGACGGACACGGGTCTTTCTCATGGGCGGCGCTCCCGCGGCATGGCTGGCATTCTCACGGACTCAGCCCCGGCCCTGGCGCTGGAGCAGGGTCGAGAATTCCTCCATGAATTCCTCGTAGCGGTTGTTGAGCCGTTCCGCCCGATCGGCGAAGCGGTTGTAGGCGATGACCGCCGGGATGGCGGCGAAGAGGCCGATGGCGGTCGCCACCAGGGCCTCGGAGATGCCGGGGGCCACCAGGGCCAGGGTCGCCTGCTTGACGTTACCCAGGGCGTGGAAGGAGTGCATGATGCCCCAGACGGTCCCGAAGAGACCGATGTAGGGGCTGGTGGAGCCGACGGTGGCGAGGAAGGAGAGGTTGGCCTCCAGCCGGTCCATCTCCCGGCTCAGGGCGACGCGCATGGAGCGTTCGACGCCCTGGATCACCGCCATGGGGTCCAGGTCCTCGCCCTTGCGCAGGCGGACGAACTCCTTGAAACCGGAACGGAAGATGGCGGCCAGGCCGGTGAGCGACTTCGAGCTCTGGCCCAGGTCGCGGTAGAGGGCGCTGAGGTCGCCGCCGGACCAGAAGCGCCGCTCGAAGTCATCCGCCGCCCGCCCCGCCTTGCGCAGGACGCGGGAGCGCTCGAAGATCAGGGTCCAGGACAGGACCGAGGCCAGCACCAGCACCGCCAGCACCAGTTGCACGACAAAACTGGCATGGAGGACCAGGTCCAGGAGGGAAATCTCAGCGTACATCGGCGATCTCCGCCAGCAATCGGTGGGGCAGGGGGCTGGGCTTGAGCGTGTCAGCCGCCACGCAGGCAATCTTGACCAGGCCACGACAGCAAAGGGCGCCATCGCTGACGCGCCGCAGCTCCTGCTCGAAGTCCAGGCTGGCGCCCCGGCGGCGGGTGAGGGCCACGCTCACTTCCAGCAGGTCATCCAGGCGGGCACCCTTGAGGTAGTCCAGGCTGAGGGAGCGGACGATGAATCCCAGGCCATGGCGATCGCGCAGGCTGTGCTGTTCGTAACCCAGACCGCGCAACCACTCGGTGCGGGCACGCTCCATGAACTTGAGGTAAGTGGCATGGTAGGCGACGCCCAGGGCGTCGGTGTCCTCGTAGTAAACACGCACCCTGAGCAGAAACGGCCTGCTTTGTTCTTGATTTGACAAGGATTTGACGCAACTGGGGAAAATTGGCGGGAGCCGTATCTTAGCAAAAACCCTCATGCCCTGGCCAGGGAGGACGATCCCGCCCCAGGCTGGTAATCTTGCCGATCATTTCCCGCGCCGCCCGTCCTTGGACCACCGCTTGCCCCCTCATGACCGCCTCCCCGCTACCCCCGACCCCTGAACCACCTCATCCCCCGGGCGCTCCCTCACTCGATCACGGCCCCGATCGCCAGCTTGATCGCCCGCCTGATCGCCGGCGGGAGACCAGATTTCGCCTCCTGTTTGATCAGGCCCCGATCGGTATTCTCCTGGTCAGTCCCGCCACGGGGCTCATCCTCAGGGCCAACCCCTGCTTTGCCACCATCGTCGGCCGCTCCATCGCCGAGTTGGAGGGGCGCGACTGGATGAGCATCACCCACCCCGAGGACCTCGCGGCCAACCTGCTGGGTGCCGCTCGGCTCAATGCCGGCGAGATTGACGTATATAAAGCGGATAAACGTTACCTTCGCCCCGATGGCACGGTCGTCTGGGTCAAGATGACCAGTTCCAGAGTGGCGGCCGAAGGAGGTGAGCCCACCCGGAATCTCACGCTGATCGAGGACATCACCGAACAAAAACAGGCGGAACACCAGATCCAGGAACTCACCGCCAGCCTGGAGCGGCGCGTCAGGAAGCGCACGGCCGCCCTGGAAGAGGAGATCGCCAGGCACCGGCGGACCGAGGAGGAATTACTGGCCATCAAGGCCAATCTCGAGGCCATCCTCGCCAGCGTGAACGACGCCCTCTTCATCGCCGATCCCCAGGGAAACTTTCCCTTTTTTAACGAGGCCGCCGCCCGCCTTCACCGATTCCCCAGCCGGTCGGCAATGAGCCAATTCCTCTGGGATTACCCCGCCCTGATTGAAGTCTTCACGCCGGATGGCACCCGCCTGTCCGTCGATCAGTGGCCCGTTTCCAGGGCACTTCGGGGCCAGGGAGCCACTTGTCAGGAATACCGCCTGCGGCGCACGGATACCGGCGAGGAATGGATCGGCAGTTACAGTTACGCCCCCGTCCATGACGACCGGGGCCTGATCACCGGCGCGGTCGTCGTGGCGCGCGACATCACCCGGAAGCGGGAGGCGGAGACCCGACTCCGGGCCAGCGAACAACGCCTGCGGGAACTCAGCGCCGACCTGGAACAGCGGGTGCTGGCTCGCACCACGGAATTGCAGGCCGCCATCACGGCCCTGCGGGAGAGCGAGCAAAGCCTCAAGTTCGTCCTGGAAGGTGCCCGGCTAGGCACCTGGGACTGGGACCTGGTCTCGGGCCGGATCAAACGCAACGAGTATTGGGCGGAAATGCTCGGCTATCGACAGGCAGACATCGATGATGGGACCGAGGAGACCTGCCACCGCCTGATGCACCCGGAAGACCTGGATGCCGCCGGTCGCTCGCTGCGCGAGCATCTGAATGGACAGATCCCTGTTCTGGAAATCGAATTTCGCCTGCGTGCCGCGGACGGCGGTTACCGCTGGATCCTCAACCGCGGCCGGGTGGTCAACCACGATGACCAGGGACGGCCCTTGCGGATCTCGGGGACCCACGAGGACATTAGCTGGCGCAAGGAGACGGAGGAACGTCTGCGCCTCAGCGAGGAGCGGCATCGCTTGATCGCCGAGAATGCCTCCGACGTCATCTGGACGATGGATCTGACCGGCGGATTCACCTATGTCAGCCCGTCCGTGGAGATACTCCGGGGCTATACCCCGGCCGAGGTCCTGTCACAGTCCTGGGAGGCGATCTTCACCCCCGCTTCCCTCGCCCTGGTGTCAGCGCGATTTGCCGGGTTCATCGACCAGTACCAGCACGGAACTGTGCCTGACGGCATGCGGATGGAACTCGAACAGTGGCATAAGAACGGCTCCACCGTCTGGACCGAGGTGGTGGCAAGCACCCTGACGAGAAGGGATGGCACCTTTATCGAGATCCTCGGCATCACCCGGGATATCAGTCACCAGAAGCGCCATGAGGCCGAAATGCGCCAGGCGCGCCTCCTCGCCGAGCAGGCCAACGCGGCCAAGACGGAGTTCCTGGCCCGCATGAGCCACGAGATCCGCACCCCGCTCTATTCCATCCTGGGCCTGGCCCAGATGATCAACCGCGAACCCCTGAGCCATCACCAGCGCAACATGCTGGGACGGATTCAGGAGGCGGGGCAATCCCTGATGGGGATCATCAACGACATTCTCGATCTCGCCAAGATCGAAGCGGGCCAATTACGGATCGAAGCCCAAGACTTCAATCTGGAGCAACTGCTCGCCAAACTCCGCGACCTTTTCACCAGCCTGGCGCGGGCCGAAGGGCTTGACCTGGTTGTTGAGCTACCCGTTCCTCCCCTGGGGATGCTGAAGGGAGACGGCTTGCGGCTGGAACAGGTCCTGACCAACCTGATCGGGAATGCCATCAAGTTTTCCGCGCGGGGCACGATTAGGGTCCGCTGCCAAGTCCTGACGACCACCCCGAGGGAGACGCGCCTGCGCTTCGTGGTCCAGGATACCGGCATTGGCATCGCCCCCGAGACCCTTGACGACCTCTTCACCCCTTTCACCCAGGGCGAGGTGGGCGATACCCGGCGTTTCAGGGGTTCCGGTTTGGGCCTGGCCATCTGTAAGCGCCTGGTAGAACTGATGGGGGGACGCATCGGGGCCACCAGCGAACTGGGCAAAGGGAGTGCCTTCTGGTTCGACCTCCCCCTCGAACGTCCGGAAACCACCGCGACCGCCTTCAGCCGCGGCTCGCCCCTCGGCATGGGGGCCAGACCCCACCTGACGGGCCTGCGCTTCCTCGTCACCGACGACTGCGCCGAGCATCGCGACGTCATGACCCAGGCCCTCAACTTTGAAGGGGCGCGGGTGATTCAGGCCCAGGACGGCGCCGAGGCCCTCGACTTTCTGCGGGCGCACCCCACGGGCTGCGATCTGGTGCTGATGGACCTGCAAATGCCGGTCATGGACGGCTTTACCGCCACCCGCAAAATCCGCGAGGAACTGGGTCTGGTCTCCCTGCCGATCATCGCCCTGACCGCCGGCGTGCTTCCCGAACAGCGGCAGGCGGCCCTGGCGGCGGGAGTTGACGACATCCTGACCAAGCCCATCGACCTGGACCTGATCGCGGCCAAGCTCGCCTCCTGGATCGGCGATCCCCCGGGTGGACAAGCACCCAGGTGAAGCCAGGCCCATCCCCAGCGAGCCGGGGAACGGCAACCCCGGCAGCGGCCTATAAACCGCTGCGGTCGTAGATCTCTTCGAGCCCCAGTTCCAGCCGCACCGGGCCGCAGGACAGCGTCATCCGCTCGCCTTCGGCCAGGGTCTGCTCCAGCCAGTCAGCCCCCGCCCGGGTGCGCAGGCGGACCTGGCGCGACTCGGAGTCGATGAGCAGGTAATGGCGCAGGGTCGGGATATCCCGGTAATGGTGCCACTTCTCCCGCTCATCGATGCCGGCGGTGGAGGGCGAGAGAACCTCGACGAGGAGGCAGGGACGGCCGCGGTACAGGGGCTGGTCGTCACCGGGCTCGCAGGCCAGCAGGACATCCGGATAGTAAAAGGCCCGGTGGGCCTCGACCCTGACCTTCATGTCCGCCATGAAGACCTCGCAGGGCGTGCCACGGGTGGCGGCATCCAGCATGACATAGAGATTGCCCGCGATACGGTTATGCCGCGCCGTCGCCCCGGCCATGGCATAGACCTCCCCAGCGACGAATTCCCGCTTGCAGGGGGCCTGGATCTCGCTTTCCAGATACTCCAGCTCGCCATACACAACCTTCCTCATGGCCTGGCCCATATTGCCCTCCGACCGCGCGCGCGGCAGTAACCTAGGTCGCGACTGATCCTAGCGGTTCGTCGGGGTCCCTGGCAAGACAGGCCAGGACCGGCCATGGCCGCCAGGATATCCCCGCGATTCGCGGCTCGCTTCACGGCTTGCCCACGAGCCCCGGCCGGCCCACAATCCCCCTAATCCGCAGACGAGGTCAACGCCACCATGCCATGGGAAACCGTCATCGGGCTGGAGATCCACACCCAGCTCGCCACCCAGTCCAAGATTTTCTCCGGCGCCGCCACCGCCTTCGGCGCCGCACC
>JAGVUH010000530.1 GCA_019136395.1 Gammaproteobacteria bacterium | reverse complement strand
TGGAACCGGCGTTACCTGGAGCAGGCCGTGGCGGGGGAGATGGCCCGCGCCCAGCGTTACGGCGAGCCGCTGGCCTTGGTGATGTTCGATATCGACCACTTCAAGGCGATCAACGACCGCCATGGCCACCTGGTTGGCGATCAGGTCCTGATCGAGCTGGCCCTGCGCATGCGCGGCCACCTGCGCGCCAGTGACGTGCTGGCGCGCTGGGGCGGTGAGGAATTCGTCATCCTCCTGCCCCACGGGACCGCCCAGGCCGCCGCCCGCCTGGCCGAGAAGCTCCGCCTGGCGACCTTGACGCAGCCCTTTCCCGTCGCCGGGACCATCACCTCCAGCTTCGGGGTGGCGGCCTATCAGCCTCACGAGACCCTCGATGACTGGTTCACCCGGGCCGATCATGCCCTGTACGCCGCCAAGGAGGCCGGCCGCAATCGGGTCGTCATCGCGGCCTGAGCCTGAGTCCCCCCTTGCCCCGGTAGTGCAGCACGAACTCCTGGCGCTCCAGGGCATCACGCAAGGCGTCCCGGATCTGGATGAACCGCGCCAGCTCGTCGTTCATGCGCGGTTCGAAGCAGTGGTAGGTCTGGCGCCCGGCACGCTTGGCCATGTAGAGGGCGGTATCGGCATTCCGCATCAGGGTCTCGCCGTCGATGCCATCCCGCGGGTAGAGGGCGACACCCAGGGAAAGACCGACAGCGACGATCTGAAAATAACGACCCTCCGGGAGTTTAACCCGATTAATCATCACGCTACGCGCAACCGCATCAACCGTCACGCCCGATATCATGTCCCTGGTGCCGCCGGCGGCTCGCCCGCACGGGCGCCGGCGAGGGCCTGATCCAGGAGCGCGAGCGCCTCCTGGAAGCGCAGGCCACGGATGGCACCGCCCAGCGCGGCGGTCTGCGCGGCGCCCAGAACGCCCCGCAAGGCCGGTTCCAGGGCCTCGAAGTCGCCCATGGCGCTGAAATAACGGCCTTGCAGTTTCACGCGCAGCGCCTCCAGCTGGCCGGCGTCCAGCGGCGGCACCGCTGACCCGGCGGGCGGCGGGGTGTCCGCGGTGGCACCCTGCCAGGGCGCGCTGGCGGCGCTCAGGTCTGCGACCTGGCGCTCCAGGTCGGCCAGCCCGGTCTCCAGGTCGGTGGCGCCGGCCTTGAGGGCCGCTTCCAGTTGCCCCGCCATCGCCATCAGGGTCAGGGCGCCGAGGTTGCCGGCACTGCCCTTGAGGCTGTGCAGGCACCGCGCGGCCGTCTCCCGGTCGCCGCTGGCGAGGGCCTGGCGCACCTGGCAGAGGCTGGCGGCGGCCTCTTGGGTTAGGCGTTCGAGCATCGACAGGAAGAACGCTAGGTCATCCTTGAACATCAGGGCGACCCACTCCCAGTCGATGCCGGGGATGTCGGGGACCTCCGTGGATCCCGTCTGGACGGGGGTAGCCTCCGACGCGGCGGGACCCACCTCGGCCGCGGCGGCGGCGAGACGCTCGGCGCCGATGTGGTGGACCAGGCGGGTCACCAGCAGGTCCAGATCCAGGGGCTTGGCCAGGACCTCGTTGGCCCCGGCCTCGCGAGCGGCCTGCTGCTCCGCGGGCAGGACCCCGGCGGTGAGGGCAAGGACGGGCAAGTCGGTGAGACCCAGCTCCTGGCGGATCAGGCGCGTGGCCGTTAGGCCGTCCATGACCGGCATCTGCACGTCCATCAGCACCGCATCAAAGCCTGAGGGGGTGCTGTGCAGATATTGCAGCGCCTGTTGTCCGTCGGCGACCAGGGTGAGAGCCGCCCCTTCCAGCGTCAGCGCCCGTTCCACCAGGTCACGGTTCATGGCGCTGTCGTCCACCGCCAGGAGGCGCAGACCCCGCAGGCGTGGCCCGCGAGGCAGGGGTGGGGGAGCGGCGCTCACCTCCTCGGCCGCGCTGGCGCGGGGCAAGCTGACCTCGAACCAGAAGGTGCTGCCCTGGCCGGGCTGGCTATCGACGCCGATCGCGCCCCCCATCAGCTCCACCAGGCGCTTGCTGATGGACAGCCCCAGGCCGGTGCCGCCGAAGCGGCGGGAGATGCCGGTATCGGCCTGGGTGAAGGGCGTGAACAGGGTCGCCTGGACCTCGGGGCGGATGCCGATGCCGGTGTCCTGGACGGCGAAACGCAGCCGAACCTCGCGGTCGGTACTGGCCTGGGTATGGATCTGGAGCGCCACCTGCCCCCGCTCGGTGAATTTGATGGCATTGCCAATGAGGTTGAACAGGATCTGTTCCAGACGCAGGGCATCCCCCAGCAGGGGCCCCGGCGACGCGGCTGGGGGCTCAAGGCGCAGTTAGCCTGGCCGTGAGGGTGTCCAGGTGGAAAGGTCGGGGGGAGAGTTGCAACTGGCCAGCCTCGATCTTGGAGAAGTCCAGCACGTCGTTGATGATGCCCAGCAGCGACTGGCCGGCCTCCTGGATGCGCCCGACCATGTCGGCCTGATTGGCCGTCAGCGGGTCGCGGTTCAGCACCTGGGCCAGGCCCAACACCACATTCAGCGGGGTGCGGATTTCGTGGCTCATGTGGGCCAGGAACTCGCTCTTGGCGGCGCTGGCGGCGCGGGCCTCGGCGGTGCGGGCCGCCACCTTGGCCTCCAGATCGGCATTGAGGGCGCGGATCTCCGCCTCGCTTTCGCGCAAGCGCGCTTCGGCCTCCTGCCAGGCAGAGACGTCGGTCAGGGTGCCGATCATGCGCCAGGGGGCGCCGTCCGGCCCCCGTTCGCTGACTCGGCCGCGCGTCAGAAACCAACGTCAGCCACCGTCCCGGTGACGGGTGCGGTGCCGGACTTCAAAGTGCCCATGTTCGCTGGCGAGCGCATCACGCAACAGGGGCCTGATGCGCATGAGATCGTCGGGATGCTGGCGCTGCAGCCAGGCGTCCACGTCGGGATCCAGCTCAGCCGGCTCCAGGCCCAGCAGCCGGGGGATCGTCGGTGAGAACTCAACCTGTCCGCTGCGGATGTCCCAGTCCCAGACCCCATGCCCGGCCGCATCCAAGGCCGCTTTCCAGCGCAACTCCCCCTGGAGGCGGGCGGCGGTCGCCTCGGCCGCCCGCAGTGCCGCCTCCTGGCGTTGGCGCTCGCTGATGTCCGTCAAGACGCTCAGCAAGCATCGGCGACCGTCCAGCACGGCCTGGATGTTGCGGATCTCGGCCAGGAAGACCGAACCGTCACGGCGCTCGATCGGCAGTTGCGGCTCCCACGCG
>JAGVUH010000404.1 GCA_019136395.1 Gammaproteobacteria bacterium | reverse complement strand
ACGGTCATCGAAAAGCTCGGCCCCTGCCCGCCGGGCTATTACAGTTCTGGCAACTACTGCCTGCAGAGCCGGTGAGTTCTATGTTTTCCTGGTTTTTGGTCGGTAAAATTCTTGTGCCTTCACCCCGATCAAATCAGCACCCCTACGCGGCAATCCAATAATGCGAGGCCCATATCCATGGAAGAATCAGAAATAGAAGTCCAATTCGCCATTGATTCCGCGGATGGCAAGGAACTTATTCAGGAATATCTGGCGAGCGGCTCAGAAGAGGTATTCGAGCGCTTCTTTTGGGTGCGGGTAAATTGGTGTGGTGGTTATCCTCTGGTACACGACCGGTTTGTCACCTATGGCGCCTTCGAGGATTTTTTAACCACCATTGGACCTGATCAGTGCTACCTCTTATTACCTAAAATGCTCCAACTGGCGGAGACGGTACCGGATTCCCATTTCCACTGCGCGTTACACCTCTTAATGAAGCTGATCCCGGATGACCGGACCAGTCCAAGACCAGCCGGTTTTTCAGACAGTTTTTTGCGACTCCGGCTGAGGGCGGAAAAGTTGAGTTTTTTGCCCAATCTCGAACGTGCCTGGGACCAACTTGCCGAGAAACAGCGTTACCTGGAAGCGGAAAATGATCCTTTGCGCATCTATACCGCCAAGCAGTTGGGAGTGAGTGGCGGCTTCAATAAGTTTTTTACTATCCCCTTACCAGACTCGACCTCTGCGGGCATGGAGGATTGTCGAGCAACACCTTGGCTATTGGATAAAAAATTCCAGGAACTCGGGGCTGGTCCGGATGATCGACAGCTCATTTTCGTCACCCAAATCGAAGGGGCCTGGTATTGGGTCTGGCGTTTACCTGGCAAGGTTGGTACCGCTCATCTACCTGGGGTTGGGGTACTGGGACTTATACCAACAATTCCCTGAACGCGACACACCAAGGGAAATCTCACTACGTTTATTGAAGATTGAATTCCAACCCCACCTTCTTGATTTTTTTGAACGAGAGAACAAAGCACAAAACGAGGTTGATCGCACGCCCGCGCTGACCACCAAATGACCAGAACCGCAACCCGCCAGTCAGGACCGGCTCTCCGGGTCAACCAGCACGCCTTATGGACAGACTTATCCACAGAGACTGGGGAAAAGTAGCCACAACCTGGCCTGGTCGAGTCTCTCCCGCACCTGCGAACTCTCGGTGTGCATCCAGGACGAGGACCTCAGTCGCCAGGCCGCGGCCCCGCGAAACCGGCTTGCCTTTCGTCAAGGGGGGTCCGGGACAGCGCCTGGTTCGTTCCAGGGATTCTCGACCGGAGTGCGGATATCCTCGAAGTGGCGCGTGTTGCGCGCTGCGAGCGTGGCCTTGCGGGCTTCGCAAATTCCGGCGATTTGTATCCCGCATATCCACGGGACGCCCTTCGCGCCGCCGTTCACCGGCCAACCTTGCGGCATGGTCGGCCGCCGCTGTGTCAGATGCCAACACGCGAACTTCCAGATCTTCGTCAATCAAGGCCGTGAAGGCCTCTTCCAGGCTGCGCCGACGCTGGCCATGCGCCAGTTGATGCAGACCGTAGCGAATCTCGAACACGTTGATCGCGGTCGTCCAGATGGACTCGGCCGGCTGCTGATCAAGCCAGTCCACGACGATGGCCTCTGGCTGGGACTGCATCAAGGCGGACAGCACGTTGGTGTCGAGGACAATCATTTGCGAAACGTCGCGGCACGCGCCTCGGACCCCTTTAGTTCAGGTAGATCCTTGTCGAGTCCCTGGCCTTTGAAGCGCGCGGCAATGCGTGAACCCAGCCGACTGGTTTAGCCAGGTTCTTGACGAACCGCATTCCGAAGAATCTCTCGGATTTCCTCTTCCATGCTGTTGCCGTGGCGCGCGGCACGGCGCTTGAGTCCCTGTTTGACGACTTCCTCCAGCTCTCTGACGATGACTTGTGCCATAACAGCTTCACTCATAGACAGTATTTTGTTATGGATAGCATGATAGCACCGTTCCTGACTGCAGGCGGAGCGCACTCCAGATCCTCAAACAGATCCTGGACACTGAGGGGATGACTGCCAAAATGAGAATTGCTGTCGATCACTTCCTTGCCCGCGCCAGGGTGCTGGAGGCCTCACGGTGAGTTTGATGGGGTTAAGGAAATGGAAACCCCTCCACGCGGCAGGCGGAGAGTTTGCACGCGCGGAACCCCGTCCCTAGAGTAGGGCGATCCCTACTTTCTTACCGAGGGTATGTCATGACCGCCATTGCCAAGATTACCGCCAAGGGTCAAACCACCATCCCCGCGGATATTCGCGTCGCCATGGGGATAGGCCCGGGTGATCTGATCGCCTGGGACATCACCGCCGCCGGCATCGCCCGGGTGCGTCGTATCCAGCCCGCTGACCTCGAATATCTCAAGGCCGTTGAGGCTACGTCCTCGGAATGGCAGGGCCCGGCGGACGAGGAGGCCTACCGTGACTTATGAAGGCATGCAGGTGGTGCGGTTGCCCTTCCCGTCCACGGACCGCGTTGCCAGCAAGAATCGGCCAGCGCTGGTGCTTTCCGATGCCTCGGCCTGGTCTCGGCATCCCGCAGCTGAGCGCCGTTCCAGTGTTTCTCCAGGATCCCCCAACAGCGCTCAATCGGGTTGTATTTGCTGTGGTAGGGCGGGTAGTAGAGCAGTTGAATCGGCTTGCCGATCAGGTCAGCGAAGTCGACCATGCGTTTGAGGAACTGGGTCCGCCGGCCATTGCTTTCGGGTCCGTTGTCGATTTTGATTTGCAGGCGTGAGGCCTGGGTACGGCTCGCGATGGGCTGTGCTGCCCACCACGCATCCAGGCGGTCAACGATGAAGTCACTGGTCTTGGCGGAGCGGCCGAAGGTCACAAACAACGCGCCGTTATCCTCGTTCACCACGCCGAAGGGGGTGTATTTCTCCTCACAGCCCATGTCGTGGTCAGCCGCGAGGGGATCGCCGCGGGTGCATCCCCCGCGGGAATAGGGACCGATCTTGACCGTGGATTTGCAGTCGACGCTCACGCGCAAGACGGCCCCGTCGTCAGCGGCCTGGTCGTGGGCAGTGACGTTGTTGAAGATCGCATCGGTCTGCGGGAGTTTTTTTGGGGTTTGGCCTTGAATAACGGGCGCAGCCGGTAGCCATTGTGCAATTTCTGCGCGGCCAGGCCGCGAGCGCCGCGCCGGCCGTCGCCCCGCCGCCCCCCCCCCCGGACGCGGCGGGACCTGCGGCCGCGCCCGACCTGCCCGCGCCGCCGGCGAGCGTGATCCTCCCGGCCGAGGC
>JAGVUH010000402.1 GCA_019136395.1 Gammaproteobacteria bacterium | reverse complement strand
GGTGCCGCTCGACCAGGGGATGTTCGACGCCTTGACCTCGTTCGTCTTCAACCTTGGCGAGGGCCGGCTGGCGGACAGCACCCTGCTGATCCTGCTCAATGGCCAGGACTACGCCGGGGCGGCCCGGGAGTTCGGCAAGTGGGTCAAGGGCCGGGTGAAGGGGCGCAAGGTCACCCTGCCCGGGCTGGTCAAGCGCCGGACGGAGGAACGGGCACTGTTTGAGCGGTGGGTGAAATCATGACGCGGGATGAGATCATCGCCCTCCAGCAAGCCCTGGGCGTCACGCCCGACGGCATCTATGGCCCGATCACCCAGGCGGCCCACCGGGCGTACCTAGACCGGATCAATGATACCCCGTCAGTACCCAACATCACCCCGCCCCCGGCGAAACCCTGGTGGGCCAGCCGGGCGATCCTGGGGCTACTCGCCACCGTCCTGGCGAGCCTGGCCGGGCGCTTTGGCTTTGAGGTGGACGATGACGCGATCACGCCGCTCCTGCTTCACGCCGTCGAACTCGGCGGCCTGGCCGTCGCCGCCTGGGGCACGGTGCGCCGTAGTGCGCCGATTGATCCGACTTTGGTGGCCCGCGTGCGCGGTGCTGATGTGCGGTTGCCAGTGCGCCCCAACCGGACGCCTGACGACGATCCCCGCGGCGTTTTCCGCGATTACTGAAGTTCAACTTGGCATCGTCTGCCAGGAGATCGTGCGATGAACTGGATTGCTACCGCCTCCGCCCTGCTGCAATTGCTGCCGGCGATCATTACCGCCCTCAAGGCCATCGAGGAGGCCATCCCGCAACCTGGCCAAGGGGCCGCCAAGCTGGCCGCCTTGCGCGGCATCCTGGAAGGCGTCTCCAGCCAGGCGACCAGCCTGTGGCCGGCCATCGAGAAGGCGGTGAGCGTGCTGGTGGGGCTGTTCAATGCGACCGGCGTCTTTCAGAAGGGATGATCCATGGATGAAGTCAGCGTCGAATTGCACCGCGTCAAGGATGGCCTGGCGCACCTCGATACGCGGGTGGCGGTGCTCGAAACCAAGTCTGGCCATGTCGAGAGCAAGCTGGTGCTGGTGGAGGACGAGTTGAGCCAATTGCACCGCAGTCTGGACGATCTCAAGAACGCCATGCGCGAAAACCACGCCGCCCTGCGTGAGACCCTGGTGGATCACGTCATTAAGGAGGATGCTGGCCGGATCAAGATCATGCGCACCCTGATCGCGATCCTGCTGTCCATCATCGGCTCGGTGGCAATGGCCCTGTTCGACATCTTCCGCAATGCGCACGGCTTCTGAGCGGGGCGGACAGCGCGGTGGGGGCGGGGCGCCATGCCGCGGCTGACCGCTCGCCAGGCCCGCTTCGTCGAGGAATACCTGGTCGACCTGAACGCCACCCAAGCGGCGATCCGGGCGGGGTATAGCGCCAAGCGTGCCGACGTCATCGGCTATGAAAACCTGTTAAAACCTGATGTTCGCGGCGCCATCGAGGCCGCCCAGCGCGAACGCTCGGCCCGCACCGGCATCACCGCCGACCGGGTGGTGCGGGAGATCGCCAAGCTGGCCCTGTCCAACCTGGCCGACATCATGGCCTGGGATGAGAACGGCGCCAGCCTGATCCCCTCCGCCCAGCTCAGCCCCGATGCCGCCGCGGCGATTGCCGAGATCAGCGACACCCGCACCGAGCGGGGTGGCACGCTCAAGGTCAAGCTGCACAACAAGGTCGCCGCCCTGGAACAACTGGCCAAGCATGTCGGCCTCTACGGCGGCAAGCAGGATGGCGAGACCATTCACGTGGTCTGGAACGAGTGATCAGCGTCACCCCCGCCAAGCTCCACCCTGGCCAGCAGGCGATCATGGCCGACCCCGCGCGCTTTAAGGTCATGTCCTGCGGCCGGCGCTTCGGCAAGACCCTGCTGGCGGCCAATTGGCTGGGCCTGTTGCCGGGGAGTGCGATCAGCGGCCAGCCGGTGGCCTTCTTCAGCCCCACCTACAAGCTGCTGCTGGACGTCTGGGCCAGTCTGGAGCGCACCCTCAAGCCGGTCACGCGCAAGGCCAACAAGAAAGAGATGCGCATCGAGCTCACCACCGGCGGCAAGGTCGACTTCTGGACCCTGGAAGACCCCGACGCCGGCCGTGGCCGCAAGTACGCCCGCATGGTGGTGGACGAGGCCGCCCATGCCCGTAATCTCCAGATCGCCTGGGAGCGGGCCATTGCCCCGACCCTGACCGACTACGCCGGGGAGGCCTGGTTCATCTCCACCCCCAACGGCTTGAACTACTTTCACACCCTGTTCCAGCGGGGCCAGGACCCCGCCTGGCCCGAGTGGTCGGCCCATCACCTGCCCAGCACCGTCAACCCCCACCTGCCGCCCGCGGAGATCGACCGCGCCAAGGCCGACCTGCCGGCCCTGGTCTT
>JAGVUH010000487.1 GCA_019136395.1 Gammaproteobacteria bacterium | reverse complement strand
AGCCCCCCGCTCCCTTTCCGGGCGGCGGTAACAGGTCCCCCGCACCAAGGGGCGTTGCCACTCTCGCGCTCCGTCCTACCCGGCGGCCACCCCCAAACCATCCGCCGCCTCATAGTGCCGCATTGCCTTCGCCATCTGCTCGCGCATGACCAGGCGCAGCCCGGCCGGCGCCACCACCTCGACGTTATCCCCCAAACCCAGCAGCCAGCGCAACAGGGCGCCGGTCTCCGGGACCTGGACCCGCACCCGCGCGAGGAAGGGGGAGTCGGCCGGTTCGTCCTCGATGCGCTGCGCCGGGGTGATGGGGCAGACCCGCAGCACCTCGACCGCGTAGCCCCGCACCCGTAGCTCCAGGTCGATCACCTTGCCGCGGCCGAAATCGACCTGGCCGCTGGCAATCGCCTGGTCGAGGTTGAAGCCGGCGGCCTTGCGCCCCGGCTCGCCCAGCCGCGCCCGCGCCCGGATCATGCGGTGCAGGGCATAGGTGCGCACCGGTTCGGTCTCGTCGTTCTTCAGGGCGAACAGGTAGGGCGTGGGCCCGCGTTGGACCAGGGCCTGAGGGTGGAGCAGGGCCTGGCCACGCTCGCCCCGGGCGTTCTCGTACAGGATCTCCAGCACGCAATCCTTCAGCAGGGCACTGATCACCGCCTCCAGCACCCCGGCATGGATCTCGGGGGGGCACAGGCGCAGGGTGTCCGGCACCAGCCGCAGCTTGCGCTCGTCGAGCAACGGGCTATCCAGCGCTTGCTGGAGCCGGCTCCAGAACCGATCCAGGCGCCGCTGGGGCAGCAGGTCCTGCACCAGGTCACGGATGTGGCTCAGGAGGTACTGCCAGTCCACTTCGTCCTGCAACCGCTGGTTGCTGACCTGGCGGTACCGCTGGGGCTTGCCGCCGGGATTGACCACCTCGATCAGGCCATCGCGGACCAATTCATCCAGATCCCGCTGCATGGCCCGCCGCCGGGTGGGCTCGGAACCGGTGCCATAGCCGTCGGGCATCAGGTCCAGCAGCTGGGTAATGATCAGGCACTTCCGGTCGGGGGTGCCAGGACGGGACAGCTTGCCCTGCAAGCGGTGCAGGCGGTGAATACGGGAGGAGAAGGTCGCGCTCATGGCCCTAGTCTGCCACACCCGTCAGACAGAGTAGGTCTGACCCCTGTGGTCTAATCCACCCGCGCGCCGCGCCCGGGTCGGGCCGTGGCGTGTGCCCCCGTAACCACAAACAGGAGTAAGAAGCGTGGATAGTCCCTGGTATCGCTGGCGGCCCTGCTGTTCCTGGGCCTTACCTCCGGCTGCGCCACCGTCACCCGTGGCACGACCGACACCCTCGTCATCAATTCCGACCCCGTCGGGGCCGAGGTCAAGCTCTCCAACGGCATGAGCGGCAAGACGCCCGCGACCTTCACCCTGCCGCGCAAGGACAACGTCGTCGTCAAGGTCGAAAAGGCCGGCTACGAGCCGGTGGAGGTCACCGTCACGCCCCAGATCTCCGGGGCCGGGGGCGCCGGCATGGCCGGCAACGTCCTGCTCGGCGGCCTCATCGGCGCGGCCGTGGACGCGGGCAGCGGCGCCATGCATGACCTGCTGCCCAACCCGGTGGACGTGCGCCTGGTGCCCCTGAGCCTGGACGCCATGGCGGCCGGCGGGGTGCCGGCGGAGGACCGGTTGCGCAAGCTGCGGGTCTTGCGGGACAGCGGCAGTATCTCGGCCGCGGAGTACACACGCGAACGGGCCAAGATCCTGCGCGAGTTGTAGCCCCGCGAGCACCGACCGCCCCCGGGGTCCGCTGGCGCGGACTTGCGGGGGGTGCCACCCCCGCACTCAGGCGACTCGGGCCAGACAGCGCATGATGTTATCGGCCTTGAGCAGGGCCTTGGTCAGGGCCTCCGTCTGGGCCTCATACCCCGGCCGCCCCGGGGCCAGCCGTTGCCAGTTGGCCAGGGCGCACGCCAGGCCACTGGTGATGTCCAGCCACTCCTTGACGGCATCCTGGGGATCGCCCGTCGGACAGATGGCCTGCTGATAGACGACCTGTGCCACCGTGTCCGACGTGATGTCGTGATGCATGAACCTGTCTCCTCTGAACGGGCCCAGTCGACACCGCGCGCCAAAACCCGGCGGGCCGCTGGCCTATAATTTGAATCCAGTAACAATCTCTACTACCACCCGCGATCCCTGCCCATGCTCCTGAATCCTAGCTTAGCGCCTAACCGGGCCATGTCCAACCACCCCGGCGCCGCCCCCGGGCCGCTCCCGCCACCCTGTGCCTTGCCCCTCTTCGCGCACAAGGTCCCAGCCGGCTTCCCCTCCCCGGCGGAGGAGTACGCCGAATGCACCCTGGACCTGAACCGCTACCTGGTCCCCGACCCGGCCGCCACCCGCTTCGTCACCGTACCCGACGGGGCCCTC
>JAGVUH010000239.1 GCA_019136395.1 Gammaproteobacteria bacterium | reverse complement strand
TCCCCAGCACACCCTGCTGTTGCTGGACGAGGTGGACAGCTTCCTCATGGACCGGCGCCAGGCCGAGCACAGTTGGGAGCGCACCCAGGTCAACGAGCTGTTGCAGCAGATGGAGCGCTATCCGGGGATCTTCATCGCCGCGACCAACCTGATGGGTGGCCTGGATCAAGCGGCCCTGCGGCGTTTCGACTTCAAGCTGCACTTCCGCGCCTTGACCCCGGACCAGCGCCTGGGCCTGTTCGCCCGCGAGGCCTTGGGCGACGAGCAGGCCCCGGTGCCGCCGGCCTGGGAGCGCTATCTGGCCACCCTGCCGGGGTTGACGCCGGGGGACTTTGCCACCGTCTGCCGGCAGCGGGAACTGCTGGGGCAGGAGACGCCGCCGGAGCAGTTCCTGCGCCGGCTGGCGGCGGAGTGTCGGATGAAAGGGGACGCGGTAGGCCAGGGGGTATAGGCCGCGGGGGTAATGCCGCGCGCCTGGAAGGGCGGAGTCCCGGGCGCTGGGTTCGACTGCAAGGTTGTCGCAGGGGCGCCCGAGGACCGCGCCTCACGGCGAAGCAAGGCGCGGCTAGCCCTCAGTTGGCATTCCCTTTACGTACCAATATTGGTACATTCAAAATATGAACACACCCATCCTGGATGTGCGCTTCTTTGCCTCCGAGAGTGGCAATGAACCTGTGCGCGCATGGCTCATGTCCTTGCCTGCCAGCGAGCGGCGTACCATCGGCGAAGACATCAAGACGGTGCAGTTCGGCTGGCCCCTGGGTATGCCCTTGGTACGTAAACTGGCCAAGGACCTGTGGGAGGTTCGTGTTCACCTCGTGGACCGGATTGCCCGGGTCCTGTTCACCCTGGACGGCCACACCCTGGTGTTACTGCACGGCTTCATCAAGAAGTCTCAAGCAACACCACCCGAAGAACTCGACGTCGCCAAGCGGCGTCTGCAACAACTCAGGAGCGCATCATGAACCCGCATATCGGTAGCCGCTTTGATGATTTCCTCACCGAAGAGGCCGTGCTGGAAGAAACCACCGCCGTGGCGATCAAGCGCGTCGTGGCCTGGCAGATCGCCCACGAGATGAAGGCCCAGCACCTGACCAAGACCGCACTGGCGGAGAAGATGCACACCAGCCGTGCGGCCCTGAACCGCTTGCTGGATGAAACCGACACCAGTTTGACCCTGACCACGCTCTCCAGTGCCGCCAAAGCGCTGGGAAAAAACCTGCGTATCGAGCTGGCGTGAGCACGGGTGGTTATCCGCGGCCAGGGTCAGCGTCGCGGCCGCCTCGACCTGGCAGGAATGAGTTTGCTGGCTCTTTCTTGCCCTCACTTGGCGCCCTTTTTGACGGCAGGAGGCGGTTTCTGCCCGCCTCCTGCCGTGTTGACCTGACTGGACTCAGAGCGGCAGTGGCGCCACCCAGCCACCCGCCCCAATCAAATATCCTTCGATCCGCACGCCAGACAGCTTGATGGTCTCAAGATTGGCCCGCCATTTTTCGTAATGGTCGTGCCACCAGGCGTCAAGAATCAGCACCGCCTGTCGGGTGGTCCCGGGGCAGCGGCCCTGCAGATGCCGGACCAGTTCCTCCAAGATCTGGGCGCAGTTGTAATGACCCCTGCCCTTGCGCAGTTGACCGTGCAGGGCGACGAAGACGGCGAGGGGATGGCAGTGATCACCGGGTTCGCCCGGATAGCAATTGATTTCGCCGCATTGGGCGGAAACGATTTCCTTCAGTTCCGCCACGGAGAGGCCGCCTTGGGCAGCGGCTGCGGCGATGCGTTCGGCAACGGGGAGGTATTCTGTCGACATATTTGTGCTCCAAATTCACCTTGAGAGAACGACAAGATTCACCTTCTGCTGCTCATGGTCACCTTGCCATCAGGCAATTTGTGTGCGTCGCCACTGAGCAGATCCACGGGGGCTTATGCCACCCTGGCGCTCATGAAACCATGATGATTTGACATGGCTTGTCGCAATTCCGGTGTTTAATGCTCCTCAGGCACCACGGAACTAGAAGATCATGGCCCGCCAATCCTGCCTCCTGTAACTGTGGTTTCCCGAGCGCCAGGCCGGGAGTAACCATTCAGACCCCCTCTCCCCAACCCTCCCCCACCAGGGGGGGAGGGAGCAAGAGAATCAGTGCCTTGTGCCGCCAAAGCGTCCCTGAGGCGCGAGGGGTCTGAACGAACACGGCTGGGAGAAAATCGCGTTATCCGTCATGAGGGGCTCACCCCCTCAGGCTGAAAAAAGTGGTGGCCCGCTTCCACGTTAAACTTCATAGCATTGCCCCTGGAGCTAAGCCCATGCCCCGCAAGCGACTGCCCATCGGCATCCAGACCTTTCGCGAGATCCGCGAAGGTGGCTATTACTATGTGGACAAGACCGGCTTTGCCCTGCGCCTGATCGAGGAG
>JAGVUH010000340.1 GCA_019136395.1 Gammaproteobacteria bacterium | reverse complement strand
CACCGGGTTGAGATCGACGCCGAAGACGTTGCGGTCGGCGATGGCCAGGCGCACCCGTTGCAGTTCCTGGGGGTAGTCCTCGTGGGGGATGCGGCGGCCAAGCTCGGCCTGTTTGCGCTCCAGATAGGCCTCGGCCAGTTGGTTGACCACCTCGTTGACGAAGGCGGCGCTGCCGATGGCCGGCTCGCAGACGGTCAGGCCGAGGATGTCGTCGGCCCGGCGCACCCGCTCGCCGCCGAGCAGTTCCTTGAGGGCGTACTTGACCAGGCACTGGGTCAGGACCTGGGGGGTGTAGAAGCTGGCGCTCTTCTCGCGGTCGCGTCCGGCCAGGCGGTAGATGAAGCGGCCTTTGGGGTGCAGGCGCAGCTTGCGATGACCGGCTTCATCGCGGTCATGGACCTTTTCGTCGTCCCGGTAGTCGCCGATACGACTACGGGGGACAAACCAGGCGCTGGCCAGGGCATCGGCCTCGGTGGCGCCGGCCTGCCCTCCGGCAACCTGTCTGCCGCCGCCCGGCCTGCGGCCACCCTGATCGCCGCCGTCGTATCCCCCGCTACCCTGACTACCACGACCACCGCTGTCGTGACCCCCGCCAGCGGCGAACTCGTCCTGATCGTCCTCCTCGTCCTCGCCCTCCTCACCCCCCGGGGCGCGGCCCTTGCGGGGGGCGGGCTTGACCTCGTAGAGGTCCTCCTCGGCGAAGAAGCCGCGGTAGCTCAACAGGGCCTCATAGACCGCGCCCAACTGGTTGATGGAGAGCAACTGGTAGCTGACCCGGCCGCCGCGCCGGCCCTTGCCTTGGCCCTGGCTGAGCGACAGGCGGCGGATGACCTGTTGCCATACCGCATTGGGAAACTGGACCTTGCTCAGCAGGGGCAGGGTGGCGTCATCGAACAGCCGGCTGTCCAGCGGGGCCAGGGCGAAGGTGTCGCGGGCGCCCTGGGTCAGGTCCCGCAGGCCGGGCTGGACCGCCAGGCCGCAGCCCTCGGCGACCAGTCTGAACAGGCGGCGCAAGGTGATATCGAAGTACTTGCCCTCGCGGGCCTGGGGGTTGGGCAGGGGCTGAAGCTCCAGATCGCGCAGGCTCTCCAGGCTGTAGCCCTTGAGGTAGATCTCGCTCTTCTGGATGGGCACGTAGCCCAGCTCCGGCCGGGCCTCGATGTAGAACAGAAACAGCAGCCGATAGACCAGGCGCAGGCATTCCAGGCTCAGGTCGGCGGCATCGAGCTGGTCCTTGCCGCTGAAGAAGCCCTTCTTGGCCGCGGCGGCTTGCTGGCGCAGTTGGACGGCAGCCTCATTGCCCAGCAGTTCGATGGCCTCGCGCAGGGCGTATTTCAGGTCCTCGCTGACGCCGAAGGCGTGTTTGTGGGCATTGTCGTCCAGACGTTCGAGCAGGCTCGCGCCTTCGCCGGGGGCCAGGCAGTCCTGGTGCAGCAGCACGGCGCAGGCCTTGAGGGTGTCGGCGTCCTTGCGATCGAGGATGTCGGCCCAGGCAAAGCGCAGGGCGCGGTTGTTGGGCCACTTGTAGCGGTCGAGCAGCAGCCATTCGTCCAGCCCCAGTAGCAACACATAGCGCGGCGGCTGGTCGGCGCCGAAGACGGCCTCGGACAGCAACTCGGCCCAGGCCAGGTCGCGCACGCCCTTGGGCCAGGGCTCGTTGCCGTAATGAAAGGCGGTGAGCTGGTGGTCGAGCAGGTCCTCGCCCTCGGCCCCCGGCTGGTAGGCCGGAATGAGGGCCAGGCGCTGACCCAGCAGGTGCCAGACCGGCAGCGGCAGGCCGGTTACCCACTCATGCAGCCCCGGCATGGCGGGCGGCGCCGGGTAACCCAGGGCCTGGAGCAGCCCGGCTTGCAGTTGGGTGAAGGCCTGCCAACGCGCCTGGGCCTCCTGCCCCCGCTGCCACTGGCCCCGCAAGGCGAACCAGCGCTGGGCCCAGGCTTGCAGGCGCTTGTAAGGGGCGCGTTGCACCGCGCCTTCCTCCCCTCCATCCTGCTGGGGGAGGGGCCGGGGGAGAGGGGGCGGGAGCGGGGGCGATGGCGGGGGCGAGTCAGTCGCGGCCTCCTCTTCCTCCCCTCCCCCCTGGTGGGGGAGGGGTTGGGGGAGAGGGGGCGGGGGCGAGTCAGCCGTGGCTATCTTGCCCCGCTGGGCCTCCTCCAGGGCCTCCCAGGCCTCCAGGCGGTCTTTTATGTCGCCCTTGAAAACCTCCGCCAGGTAGTGGTGGCTGTAGAACTCGTTTTCGTTGGTGATGCCAGCGAAGGTCTGCACGGCGTCGAGAACGGGCATGGTCAGCCTCCGATGGCGTGGGGGTGACAGACCCCGGCCAGCACCTGAATCCAGGGCTGCGGCTCGGTGGTGAGGGTGTCATGCACCCACTGGCGGTAATCGTCGAAGACGCGGCGGATGTGCTGGCT
>JAGVUH010000353.1 GCA_019136395.1 Gammaproteobacteria bacterium | reverse complement strand
CTGGATGAAGCCGATGAAGGCGTTGATCAGGACCACGCCGAGGATGACGCCGGTGTCCACCCACTCTCCGAGGAAGGCCGTCACCCCGGCGGCGCCGATCAGGACATAGATCAGCACGTTGTGGATCTGCAGCAGGAACCGCGTCAGGGGGCCACGCCGCTTGGGGGGGGTGAGGCGGTTGGGGCCGAAGCGCCCGAGGCGCTCCCGGGCCTCGGCCTCGCTCAGGCCGTCGGGGCGCGATTCCAGGGCGGCGAGGGCGTCGGTGGCGGGCTGGTGGTGCCAGGGGGGCAGGTGGGACATGGCGGCTATCCATCTAGGCGGGCGGGGGAGTGGGCCCTCAGCCATGACTCCGCCTCCGCCGCGGGCAGGGGTTGGGCGTACAGGTAACCCTGGGCCTCGTCGCAGCCTAGGGCCTGGAGCAGTTGCACCTGCTCCTGGTTCTCCACGCCCTCGGCCAGGGTGCGGATGTTGAGGGCGTGGGCAAGCTGGATCATGGCCGGGACCAGGGCGCGGTCTTCCGCCTCGGTCGTCAGGTCCCGGATGAACGAGCGGTCGATCTTGAGCTTATCGACCTTGAGCCGTTTGAGCTGGGGGATGCTGGAGGAGCCGGTCCCGAAATTGTCGATCGCCAGGCGCAGGCCCAGGGCCCGCCAGGCGGCCAGCATGGCCTGGCTGCCGGTCTGGGGCGGCAGCAGGGCGATCTCGGTCAGTTCCAGTTCCAGCCGCGACGGGTCCAGGCCGCTGGTGGTGAGGGCCTGCCGCACCTCCTCGTCCAGGCCGGCGTGATGCAACTGCAGGGCCGACAGGTTCAGGGCCATGACCGGGACCGCGGGACCATCGTGACACCAGGCGACGGCCTGGCGGCAGGCCTCCCGGAGCACCCAGCGACCGAGGGGGATGATGAGGCCGCTTTCCTCGGCGACGGGGATGAAAGCGTCGGGCATGACCAGGCCGACGCCAGGCCGCCGCCAGCGCGTCAAGGCCTCCACCCCCACCACCCGGCCGGAGCGCAGGTCGACCTGGGGTTGGTAGTGGAGTTCGAGCTCGCCCTGGTCCAGGGCCCGGCGCAGGGCGTCCCGGGTGCTGGTGAAGTGGCTGAGGGCGGCGTTCATCCCTGGCTCGAAGAACCGATAGCCGTTCCGCCCCGCCTTTTTGGCGGCGTAGAGGGCGGTGTCGGCGTTGCGCATCAGGGTCTCACCGTTCTGACCGTCCTGGGGGAAGACCGCCACGCCGATGGAAAAGGAGGTGGTGAGCTGGTGGCCCCCCAGGGAGAAGGGCTGGACCAGGGTGCTGAGAATGCGTTCGCAGGTGGCCGAGACCTGGGCCACCAGGTGTTCCGCCGATAGCGTCGTCAGCAGGATCATGAACTCGTCGCCGGACAGGCGGCAGAGGGTATCCTCGCCCCGCAGGCAGTCCCGCAGGCGGCGGGCCACGCCCTGGAGCAGCAGGTCGCCGGTCGCGTGGCCGTAGCGGTCGTTGACGAACTTGAAGCGGTCCAGATCCATGAAGAGCAGCACCAGATGGCTCTGGTTGCGCCTGGCCGTGGCCAGGTCATGAGCGAGGCGCTCCTGGCCCGCGGCCCGGTTGAGCAGGCCCGTCAGGGGATCGTTGTAGGCCAGGTACTCGATCTCGACCTGGGCCGCCTTTTGCGCCGTGACGTCCTGCAGGGTGCCAATGGCCGAGAGGGGCTGGCCATCCGGGTCGAAGGTGATCGTGGCCCGGGCGTGGACCCACTTGACCTGGCCGTCGACGATGATGCGGTGAGTGATGTCGTAGGGTGCCCCCTGGAGGGTGGCCTGCCAGGCGTCCTCGAAGGCGGAAAGGTCCTCCGGGTGGATGAGGGGAAAATGGGTATCCGGCGCCACCGGGGTGCCGGGTTCCATGCCGCTGATGCGATAGACCTCCGCTGACCACTCCATGCGGTTGGCGACGAGATCCACGGTCCAGCTCCCGATATGGGCCAGGGCCTGGGCCTCTTCCAGATCGGCCCGGTTGCGGGCCAGGGCCGCTTCCGCCGCCTTCCGCGCGGTGATGTCACTGAAGACGAGGTGCAACAGGTCCACGCCATCCTGATCGATCGGCGTCGCCAGAAACTGGGCGAGGAAGGGCCGGCCGTTCCCCCGGGACAGTTGCCACTCGAAGGCCGCGGAACCCTCGGCGAAGGCGGCGTCGATCAGTTCGCTGGCCTTCTCGGCCGAGGGCCGGCCATCCGGTTGACGGGGCGGGGAGAGCGCGGCCAGGGTCTGCCCCAGCACCTGATCGGCGCGCTCCAGGCCCAGCAGCCCCAGCGCCGCCCGGTTGACCGCGGCGAAGCGCCCGTTCTGATAGAGGGCCGTGGCCTGCAGGGTATCCTCGAAGAGTTTGCGGAAGCGTTCCTCGCTGTGGCGCAGCCGTTCCACCGTGGCCTGATAGTCCCGCTGTTG
>JAGVUH010000398.1 GCA_019136395.1 Gammaproteobacteria bacterium | reverse complement strand
GAAGCGGCGCACCCCGGTGCCGCGGGGGGTGAGCTTGCTGTTGCGCCAGTCCGGCTGGGTGGTGGGGGAGGCCTGGCCCTTGGTCATGCCATAGACCTCGTTGTCCATGACGATATAGGTCAGGTCCATGTTGCGCCGGCAGGCGTGGATGAAGTGGTTGCCGCCGATGGAAAAGCCGTCGCCGTCGCCGCCGGCGACCACCACCGTCAGGTCCGGCCGGGCCGCCTTGAGTCCGGCGGCGATGGCCAGGGAACGGCCGTGGATGGCATGAAAACCATAACTGTTGATATAGGCCGGCAGACGGGAGGAGCAGCCGATGCCGGAGACCATGGCCAGTTGTTCCTTGGCCAGGCCCAGGTAGGCGGCGGCCTTGGTCATGGCGGCGAGGACGCCGAAGTCCCCGCAGCCGGGGCACCAGATGGGGTTGATGTCGGACTTGTAGTCCTTGGCCTTGAGGACCGGGGCCTGGTAGGTGCTGGAGGTGGATGCGCCTTCCATATCAAAGCTCCTGGGCGGCAGAGGGGGCGGGGCGGTCGCCGGGACCCGTATCCGGGGTCGGGCTGGCCGCTGGGCGCCCCAGGGATTCAGGGGTAGGGGCCGGGCTCGCCCCAGGGGCATGGGCGGCCGCGGGCGTCTGCGAGTCCAGGGTAACCAGGGCGGCGGCGACGATGTCGCCGGGGCGCAAGGGCAGGGGACCGGGGCGGGCGAAGGAGTGGGCACCGGCCGGCAGGGCACGTTCACCATGCAGATAGTGGAAGAGCTGTCCGCCCTGGTTCTGCTCCACCACCAGGACCCGCTCGGCCCCGGCCAGGGCCTGGGCCAGGTCGGCGTGGCGCAGGGGGGCGATGAGGCGCAGGGCGATGGCCCGCGTCGGGCGACCGGCGGCGGTCAGGCGCTCGGCGGCCTCGACCACGGCGCCAGTGGCGGAGCCCCAGGTCACCAGGGCCAGGGGGCCTGAACCGCTGATCTCTGCCCACCAGGGGCCATAGTCAAAGTCCAGCAGCTTGCGGCGGCGCTTCTCCAGTTGGGCGGCGTGATCCTTGGCCATGCTGGAGGGGGTACCCCGAGGGTTATGTTCCAGGCCGTCGGCGACGTAGAGGCCGCCGGGCTGGCCGGGCAGGGCCATGGGGGAGATGCCGGATGCGGTGAGGGCGTAGCGGCGGTAGGGCTCGTCACCGATTTCCGCCGTCACCCGGGGCAGTTCGTCCGGGAACAGGGCGGGGGGGTCGCAGATGGTGCGCGACTGGCCCAGGGCCTGATCGGTGAGGATGTTCCGCCAGGCGCACCGCCCACTGGGTGGTGAAGGTGCAGTCGCGGATGTCGGTGGCCGCCAGCACCAGGTGGGGGGCGTCGCCGTGGAAGCCATGGAGGGCGATGTTGAGGTCCGACTGCTCCGACTTGGTGGGGATGCCGGTGGAGGGTCCGCCGCGCATGACGTTGGCGACGACGATGGGGGTCTCGCTGGTCACCGCCAGGCCCAGGCCCTCCATCATCAGGCTCAGGCCGGGACCGGAGGTGGCAGTGAGGGAGGGCACGCCACCGAAGGAGCCACCGATGATCATGTTCACCGAGGCCAGTTCGTCCTCGGCCTGGAGCAGGCCGCCGCCGACCTTTTCCAGCCGCGGGGCCAGCCACTCCAGCATCTCTGTGGCGGGGGTGATGGGGTAGGCGGCAACGAAGCGGATCCCGCCGCGCAGGGCGCCCAGGCCGCTAGCCTCGTTACCACTCATGTTCCAGCGCTCGCTGCCGGTGATGGCGGTCACGGGACGGGCGGGGGCGGCGGCGTAACCGGCCTGGAGGCAGGCCACCGCGGCTGCGGCGATGTCGGCGCTCTTGCGCCCCAGGGCCGCCGTCGCCTCGGCCTCCAGGGCGGCGAGGGGCAAGCCGGCCAGGGCGCCGGCGGCTCCCAGGGCGGCCATGTTCAGGCGGCCACCCGCCACGGCGTCGGCCATGGCCTTGAGGGGCAGTTCCACCACCCGGGCGCCACTGGCGAGGATCTCCGCCGGCACGGTGCCACCCGCCGGATCGGTGAGCACCAGGCTCTCGGCGCCCAGGGGGATTTCGTCATAGAAGCGGCTGATGTTGAGCCAGTCCAGGGCCACCAGGATATCGAAGCGATCGTCCATGCCGTTCACCGGGCCGGGACCGAAGCGCACCATGGCCGCGGACTCACCGCCACGGATCTGGGGCCCGGCGGAGCGGGTCATGAGGCCGTAGTAGCCGGCGCGGGCCACGGCGGCAAGCAGGATCGACCCGGTCGTGACGGCGCCGCTGCCGCCCGAGCCGGTGATGGCGATGGACAGCCGGGACGGCTGTCCGCTGAGGGATTCCTGGGGCATGTCTGGCCTTGGAGGTTAGGGTGGATAAAGGGTGCTCATGATAGCCCAACCCCGCCCTGGGCACCCAAACGGCGGGATCGGCGAAAGGGAGGTTGCGTGCCCCCATTTGCAGGCAAGCCGGCGGCTGGCCACCGCCGGGGAGCTAATACCGTCTTGCTTGCCGGCGTCCTTTTTGCTTCCATCCCGACCCATGACCGCCGAAACCTCGTCCTCGCGCCGCATCCGCCCCCTGCCGGCCCAACTCATCAACCAGATCGCCGCCGGCGAGGTGGTGGAACGTCCGGCCTCGGTGGCCAAGGAACTGATCGAGAACAGCCTGGATGCCGGGGCGGATCGGATCGAGATCGACCTGGAGCAGGGCGGGGTCAAGCTGCTACGGGTACGGGACAACGGCCGCGGCATCCCCCGGGAGGACCTGGCCCTGGCCCTGAGCCGCCATGCCACCAGCAAGATCGCCAGCCTGGCGGAGCTGGAGGCGGTGGTCTCCCTCGGCTTCCGCGGCGAGGCCCTGCCCAGCATCGCCTCGGTGTCGCGGCTGGAGGTGCGCTCCCGTACCCCGGATGCCGACCAGGCCTGGGCCGTCCGCGGTGACGGCGGTGATCGCCTCGACGCCCCGGAGCCGGTCGCTCACCCGCCGGGCACCACTGTCGAGGTCCGGGATCTTTTCTATAACACCCCCGCCCGGCGGAAATTCCTGCGTGCCGAGAAGACCGAGCTGGGGCATGTCGAGGCGGTGGTGCGGCGCATCGCCCTGGCCCGGGCCGGGACCCGATTTCGCCTTCAGCACAATGGCCGCGTTCTCCTCGACCTGCCGGCGGCCGTGGGCGAGACGGGCCTGCGGCAGCGCCTGGCGGCCCTGGCGGGGGAGGGTTTCCTCGCTCATGCCCTGGCGGTGGCGGAGGCCGCGGTCGACCTGCGCCTCTCCGGCTGGGTGGCGGCGCCGGCCTTCTCCCGTAGCCAGGCCGACCTGCAATTCTTCTACGTCAACGGGCGTCTGGTGCGGGACAAACTGGTGACCCATGCGGTGCGCCAGGCCTTTCAGGACGTCCTCCACCACAGCCGGCACCCGGCCTATGTCCTCTATCTAGAACTGCCGCCGGTGCTGGTGGACGTCAACGTCCATCCCGCCAAGCAGGAGGTGCGCTTCCGCGAGGGTCGCCAGGTCCACGACTTCATCTGGGATCAGGAGACCTACCCGGGGGCGACGACGGGTCCTGGGTCGGCGGTTTTTAACCCGCTGCCTATCGGGTCGCCGGACTGTCAGGCTCCGCCTCCCGAGTCACCGACCTTTACCTTGCCGCCTGCCGGTTCACCCGAGCTGACCTCGTCGCCGCCCGGTTCACCGGCGCCTTGCCAGCCGCCTTTCCAGCCGTCGGCGCGGCAGTTGCCCCTGTCCGCGGGTTTAACCGGGGGCATCGGCGAGCGACGCGGCGATTGGGGCCACGCCCAGGGCTTTTACCAGCCCTCCCCGCCGGCTTGGTCATCCCCCGATCTCTCCGCGGCGGGGTGCCCGAGCCCATCCTCCGCGGTCGGCGCGACGACGGGTGGATCAGCCACCGCCGGGTTTCGGGCCGCCGGTTTTAGCCCGGTCGCGGCCACCGCAACAGGCGTCGGACCCGAGCCGCCGGCCTGGGAAGAGATCCCGCCCCTGGGTTATGCCCTGGCCCAATTGCAGGGCATCTACATCCTGGCCCAGGCCGCGGATGGCCTGATCATCGTCGACATGCACGCCGCCCATGAGCGCATCGCCTACGAGCGCCTCAAGCGTGCCTGGGAGGAGGGCCCCGGCCTGCGCCGCCAACCCCTGCTGGTGCCCCTGGCGGTGCGGGTCAGCGAGCGGGAGGCCGATCTGGCCGCGGACCATGCCGATCACTTCCGCCGCTTTGGCCTGACGGTCGACCGGGTCGGCGCGGCCAGCCTCGCGGTGCGGGAGATCCCGGTCCTGCTCCAGGGCGCCGACGCCGAGGGCCTGCTGCGCGACCTGCTGGCGGACCTGGTGGTCCATGGCCGCAGCGAGCTGCTCCAGTCCCGGGTCAACGAGGTCCTCGCCACCCTGGCCTGTCACCGCGCGGTGCGGGCCAACCGCCGCCTGACCCTGGAGGAGATGAATGCCCTGCTGCGGGAGATGGAGCGTACCGAGCGCGTGGATCAATGCAACCATGGCCGCCCGACCTGGGTGCGCCTGACCCTGGCGGAACTCGACCGCCTGTTCGCCCGCGGGCGCTGAGCGCGGCTCACCCTCCCATGG
>JAGVUH010000122.1 GCA_019136395.1 Gammaproteobacteria bacterium | reverse complement strand
CGTAAACGTGGCCACCTGCCTTGGCCCTATCTAGCCGGTGTGATCGCGGAGCGCCGCGCGGGTCGTGCGGCTACTCCGCTGCCAGCTCCAATGGCGGGTCTCTGAACGGTTACAATACTCGTTATCCCCTGCGCGGGCGGCCAGCGCCGTGAAATAGGGTTTTCCGATGTCCGTCGCCGGCGGCGGGGTGTCCGGTAATTCCCGCGCCCAGTGCGCGCGCGCCAGGTCATCGCGCAGCGCCAGCGCCTCGGCCTCGCTGGCGCAGGCAAACACCTCGGTGCCCTGCGGGTGCTCGTAGCGCGCGATATGCAGCCAGGTGGTGGGCGGCGGCCCCGCCTCGCGAAAACGCGACAGATCGCAGGCCAGGCGATGAATCTCAAAATACTCGTTACGCCTCCCGCGGTTGGCCAGCGCGGCGAAGTAGGCATCTCCAACAGCGTTTACCGGCAGCGGGGTGTCGGGCATTTCCTCTGCCCAGTTCGCGCGCGCCAGGTAGTCGCGCAGGTCCAGCGCCTCGGTCTCGCTGGCGCAGACATAGGTATCCGTACCGTACTTGTGTTGGTAAACAGCGACGTAGATCGTTGTGTCAGGCATCGGTAGCTCCGGGGGTAAGGGACCCGTCCGGCGGTCCGGCGCGGGCCTTCAGGTTGACAGCCTCACCGCCCGGCAGGACGGCGATTCCTAAGGCGCTACGCGCAAGCAAGCTCGCGAATAGTCGCTGCGGTGGGTTCCTGGGCCGACGCTCCCCTGTGCGAAGTATCTCCACAGGCTAACCGGGCGTGCAGTCTACCGCAGGCCCGCCGCGCGCGGTGGCGGGGCACGCTGACGGCGCCGCCCCGCCAGCCCGGCCGCCGTGCGGCCGCGCGGAACGCCGGGCGGGCTTACGGCGCCGTCAGTGCGCCGCCGCCCCCGGTGGCGAAGCGCGCCAGATCGCACCAGGTGGGGTGGATCGCGTAGAACTCGACCTCATTACCCACCGCGCGCAGGCGTTCAAAATACACCTCGCCCACCTGCTCCGGCATGGGTTCGCGGGGAAACGCGCCCGGCCAGTTCTCGCGCGCGATCGCGTCGCGCTGCGCCCGCGCTTCGGCCTCCGACGGGTAGACAAACACCTCGGTGCCGTACGCATGTTGGTAAAAAGCGACGAAAATCAGGGTCTCGGCCATTGGGGTCTCCGTGGGGCAGGTAGAGTGGGGGAGGCGCCGCGCCCGATGGCGCGGCCGCGGGGTGGGGCGCGCCGCCCCGTCTCAGGCTGGCGGGACCGCCAGGCGCTCCTGGTCGGCAAACAGCCGCACGCCGAAGTCCACGTCACGAAAGGTGGCGAAATCGCGATACAGCAGGCCGCTCAGCCGCTCCGTCCGCGTCAGCGCCCACCGCGCCCCGCCGGGCGTCCCGGCGTCCCCCGGACGAAACAGCAACAGCCCCCGTGCGGCATACTGCGCCTTGAGCGCCGCCAGTTCCGCGCCATCCGGCTCGCTCTCCGGCGGGGGCGCCGGCCGCGCCGCCTCGGTAAAGCGCGCCAGATCACAGTCAACCGGGGTGACCGTGAAATACTCGTTATCCCCCCAGCGTTCGGCCAGCGCGTCGAAGTAGGCCTGCCCGATGTCCGTCACCGGCAGCGGGGTGTCGGGCAATTCCTGCGCCCAGTTCTCGCGCGCCAGGTCCTCGCGCAGCGCCAGCGCCTCGGCCTCGCTGGCGCAGGCAAACACATCGGTGCCGTGCGGGTGCTCGTAGCGCGCGATATACAGCCGGGTGGTCGGCGGCGGCCCCACCTCGCGAAAGCGCGACAGATCGCAGGCCAGGCGATGAATCGCAAAATACTCGTTATCCCCCCAGCGTTCGGCCAGCGCATCGAAGTAAGCCTGCCCGATGTCCGTCTCCGGCGGCGGGGTGTCGGGCAATTCCTGCGCCCAGTTCTCGCGCGCCAGGTCCTCGCGCAGCGCCAGCGCCTCGGCCTCGCTGGCGCAGACAAAGGTATCCGTACCGTATTCGTGCTCGTACAAAGCGACATAGATCAAGGTGTCAGGCATCGGTAACTCCGGGGGAAAGGGACCCGCCCGGCCGTCCGGCGCGGGTCTTCAGGGTGAAGTCGGCCACGCAACCCGACTGGCCGCACGCGGGGCAAATACACCCGGCGTGCGGGGTCCAGGCGGCGTTGTCCGCGTCAAAGGCCACCGGCCCCGCGTCCGTCACGGTCAGCGTCAGCAACGTGTCGATCTGCAGCGGTCCCTGGCTGCCGCAGCGTGGACAAGCCAGGCCCAGAAGCCAGTTCGTGTTCGGCATGGTTCGTCTCCAGGGGCGGGAAAGTAGGAGCGGCCCCGACGAGGGATAACGCGAGACCTTCCCTAACGCGCAGGACGCACGACGCTCCGGTTGCGGGACGCGATCAGGCATCGGCGTCATCCGCGTCTTCCGCGCACCTGAAATCAGTCACAGTCCCTTCGGCGCCGCAGTCAGGACACGCACAATAGGAATCGCCGCGCCATGCGGTATCGCCATGCTCGTCGGTACCATCGTCGAAGACCAGGAAAACCGTGGTGCATTCGATGCGAAAGGGACCGTCTGATCGACAGGCGCTGTTGGGGCAGCGCATGCCCGCCAGGACATTGACATTAGCCATGAGGGATTCCTTGAGTAGAGGGGTAGGAGCCGCCAGCACGGCGCCGGCGGACAGTCACGGCGGGCTTATAGCTCCGCCCACCCGCGCGTTTTCGCCAGCAGGCAGGCCAGCCGTCCGGGGTCAAACCAGTGCTCCTCCTGCGCGGTCACCAGCACCGCGCCGCCGTGGAAGGCGCCCGGCTCGGGCTTGACCGCCCCGCAGGACCACTCCAGCACCACCGCCTGTTCCAGGTGGAAATGGCGGAGAAAGAACTGGATGGCATACACGGCGGCGGTGATCTGGCCCTCCCCGCCATCGTCCTGAATCTGCCAGCCGTGGGGCTGGCACTCGACCTGGACCCCCAGGCAAAGCAGGTCGTAATCCTCCTCGCTGGACGCGCGGGACGCCAACGCCGCGCAATGGGCGTCATAAGCGGCGGCAAAGGCCGCCTGGTCGGCGGCGTCGACCCCCGCGGGCCAGGGCAGGTAGAGATAAAAATTAACGGGATAATCGGCCATGTGGCGGTCTCCGGGGCGAGGGGGGCGGGGCGGCGGATACGGCGTCCTTCAGCAGGTCTTCAGCAGGGGCACCTGGCGGCGCTGGGCTTCCTGTGCGCAAAAGTCACCGGGGTTGACGACGTATTCATCCTCGGTTGTCACCAGCACGGCGCCGCCATAGAACTCCCCCAGCCGCGGCTTCGAGCAGGTGCAGGCCCATTCGATCACGACGCCGTGGTTATCCAGGCCAAAGTGCGTCAGGAACCGGCGGGCGAGGAGCACCGCCGCATCCACGTTGCCCTCGCTGTTCTGGGCGCTGACCCAGAGACCGTGCTCTTCGACCTGATAATCAACCCCCGCATACTGCAAATACCAGTCGTCCTCATTCATCCCCTCTGGCGCCACCTCACTTGTCGCCCCCCGCGTTGCCTCCTCGGCATCATCTGCCCCAAACAGCCCTTTCCCCGCCGTGGCTTTCTCCGCCTCGTACGCCGCGACAAACGCCGCCAGCTCGGCGCGGTATTGGCCCTCAGGCAGCGGCAACATAAAGGAGAAATCAGTGTAATTGTTGGCCATGTGCGAATCCTCCGGCGGAGAGCGATAAGGGGAAATGCCCGTCAGGGTTGGCCCCTGACGTTGGAAAATAGCATATCAAAAAAGGTCGGTAATGGCAAACAGAACTAACAAAAAACCGCACGGCGGGGCACCGCAAGACCGGCGCCAATCCGTGGCGCGCCCCGGCACGCCGCCCACCGCACAGCCGTCCGGTGGCAGGGCGTTCCCCGCCCGGAGGCGCCCGGCGCTACCCGCGGGCACGGCCCGCGCGGCGTCGGTCAGAATCGGTCAGAAATTTCCCCCGGTAAGTCGCGTATAGTGCCCGCTCAGCGTCACGGTCACCCGCGGGCGGGCGCGCCCGGCACCGTGCAGTCCCTGCCATTCGCGTCACCCGGAGGCGCCCCCGCCTGCGGGCTGGACGGTGGCCACTACTTGCGGAGGATTCACATGCGTTACCCCGGCCAGCCGAGTGGGCCTTCTTCCCTGTCAACCCGCGGGCGCCAGGTCCGGCAGTGGGGTGCCCTGCTGCCGGCGCTCATCCTCGCCGGCTGTCAGGCCACCTGGTCTGCAAAGGACCACGAACCCGCCACCGCGACGGCCCACGATTCCGCCGCCGCACCGGCGGCGCTCGCCACGGCGCCGGGCGATCTGATTCCCGCCGTCGTCGGCCTGCCCCCGGAGATCACCCGCGAGGCGGCCTATCGGGTCGGCCCCGATGACGTGTTGCGCATCGAGGTGTTCAAACTCCCCGAACTGACCAGCAAGGTCCGCGTCAACGAACAGGGCTATCTCACCCTGCCGCTGCTGGGCGAAGTGCCGGTCCAGGGCCTGACCGCGGCGCAAATCGAGGCGCGCATCGCCGCCGGCCTGGCCAAGGACTATGTGCAGAATCCCCAGGTCAACGTCTTTATCGAGACCTATGCCAATCTCTCCATTACCGTCAGCGGCGCGGTAGCCAAACCCGGCGTCTTCCCGCTGGTCGGCAAGATCACGCTGCTGGAAGCCGTCGCGCTGGCCGGGGGCGCCACGCGCCTGGCCAACACCGACGAAGTGGTGCTGTTTCGTGAACAATCGGCGGATCAGGTCCAGGCGTATATCGTCGACATGGCCGCCATCGAGGCCGGCAAGCTGCGCGATCCCCTGCTGACGGCGAACGACAAGGTGCGGGTGCCCGAATCCGGCGCCGCCGTGTTGTTGCAGACGGTGACCGGGACGTTGCGCGGCTTCGTCTCGCCGCTGTAATCACCGCCAGGAGCCTGCCCATGTCGCCCCCGTACCCGACCGAGACGGCCCTGGCCGTGCGCCGCCCCGACACCGCCCTGCAGCCGCTGCCGCTTGCCGGCCCCGCCACCCCGGCCGCCGCGCCGCCGCCTGACCCGGATGTGATTGATCTGCGCGCCCTGTGGGCGCTGCTGGTCCGCCGCCGCGGGGTCTTGCTCACCACGACCGCCCTGGCCCTGGCCGCGGGGCTGGTGGTGACCGCCCTCACCGTGCCGGAGTACCGCGCCACCCTGCTGATGAAGATCGAGACCGCCGGCACGCAGATCGTCGACTACGGGAACGTCACCCGCGACGAGCCGGCGGGATACCAGGCCAATCGCGATTTTTACAAGACCCAGTACGAGTTGCTCGCCAGTCGGACGCTGGCGCGGCGCGTGATCGACGAGCTGGCGCTCGCGGCGGAGGCGGACCTCGCGCCGCCCCCCACGCCCTGGCAGGCCCTGCGCGACCAGGCGCAGGCCCTGCTCGGCGGGGCGGCCGCGCCCGCGCTCGCGCCCGAGGCGGCCCTCAATCAGGCCGAGCATCGCGCCGAGGACCTGTTTCTCGAACGGTTGACCGTGGAGCCGGTGCGGGACTCGCGCCTGGTGCGCGTGCACTACACCAGTCAGGATGCGGCGCGCGCCGCCGAGGTCGCCAACTCCCTCGCCGCCAACTACATGGCGCTCAATCGCGCCCTGCGCCTCGACGCCTCCGCCTACGCCAAGCAATTCCTGCAGGAGCAGATGGACCGGGCGCGCGCCGCCCTGGAAACGGCGGAACGCAAGCTCGCCGCCTATGCCCGTGAACGCGAGATCGTCAATACCGAGGACCGCCTGGAAATCACCCGCAACGCAAGCTCGCCGCCTATGCCCGTGAACGCGAGATCGTCAATACCGAGGACCGCCTGGAAATCACCCGCACCCAGCTGCGGGAGATGAGCACCCGGCTGGTGGGGGTCGAGGCGGAGCGCATCGCCGCCGAAGCCGCCTACCAGAGCGTCCAGCAGTCCGGCGCGGACAGTCTGGAGCAGGTGGCGACCAGCGGCGTGGTCCAGGGCCTCAAGGAGCAGGCCAGCAAGCTTAAGGCGGAATACCGCGAGCAGCTGCGCGTGGTCAAGCCGCAGTATCCGAGCATGCTGCAACTCAAGGCGCAGATCGACGAACTCGACCAGCAGATCGCCACCGAGATCGCAGCCATTGCCGCCGGGATCAAGCGCCGCTTCGAGGCCAAGGCCCTGGAGGAGGCGGAGCTGCAAAAACGCATCGCCGCGGTGAAGGAAGAGGCGCTGGCCCTGCAGGACCGCAGCACCGATTTCGACACCCTGCGCCGCGAAGTGGCGACCAACCGCGAAATTTATAACGGCCTGCTGCAGCGCATGAAGGAGGTCGGGGTCACCGCCGGGGTGGGCGAAAACAATATCGCCATCGTCGATCAGGCGCGGCCGCCGATCGCCCCCCACCGGCCCAACCTTGGCCTCAATCTGGCGCTGGCGCTGGTGCTGGGGCTGGGTGGCGGCGTCCTGTTGGCGGTCATCCTCGAGATCGGCGACGACAGCGTGCGCTCGGCGGACCAGATCCGCGCCCTGACCGGCGCCGCGGTGCTGGCCATGCTGCCGCACGTCGGGCGCGAGCGCTGCCGCGGCGCGCCGGCGACCCCCGGGCTGCGCACCCATGCCAATCCCAAGAGCCCGCTGGCCGAGGCGGTGCGCTCGCTGCGCACGCAACTGCTGTTCGCCTCCGCCGAGGGCGTGCCGCGCGTGCTGCACGTCACCAGCGCCGCCGCGCATGAGGGCAAAACCACCGCTGCCACCAACCTGGCCATCGCCTTTGCCCAGTCCGGCGCGCGGGTGCTGGTGATCGACGGCGATCTGCGCAGCCCCTCGGTTCATGAGACCTTCGGCCTGTCCAATCACACCGGCCTGACCAACTACCTCACCGGCGGCCTGCCGGCGTCGGCGGTGACCCAGCCGACCCTGGTCGAGCGCCTGGAGGTCATTCCCGCCGGCCCGGCCACGCCCAACCCGGTGGATCTGCTCAGTGGCGCGCGCATGCTTGACCTCATCACCGAGGTCGCTCAGGCGTATGACCTGGTGCTGCTCGATGGCCCACCGGTCATGGCCCTCGCCGACGCCATCGTCCTCGCCACCCTGGCGCGCGCCTCGCTGTTTGTCATCGACGCCGAACGCAGCCGCAGTCGCGCCGTGAAGGCCGCCGGCGAGCGCTTGCGCCAGGCCGGCATCCAGCCCCTGGGCGTGGTGCTGCAAAATCTGGGGCGTAATGGCACGCCGGGCGAGTACGGCTATGGCTATGGTTATGGCTATGGCTATGGCTATGGCTACGGGGAAGGCGATGGGGCGGGGCGAAGCCCGGCCGCGCCCCCGGCGGCGGCCGGCGCGCCCGGCGCCACGCCGCGGCTCCACCTCAGCCCGGCGTGAGCGGTGCGCATGCTGCCCGCCCTGGTCGAGATCGCGGTCGCGTATCACCGGCAGCCCCTGGCGTATCGCCACCTAAGGGACGGCCATACCCCGTTGCCCCACGACTTCGCCGCGCTGATCCCGCCCTTTTGCGTCGCGCTGACCCGGCGGGCACAGACGCGCACCGCGCGCCTGGCCGCGATCAGCGTGGCGGAGTTGCAAACGGCGGCCTGCCGCTTCCTGCGTGACGTGCTGCTGGCGCCTGGCGGCGATCACTACCGCTGTCTGGGGTTGACGCCGGCCGCCCGCCCCGCGGACATCCGGGCGCATTACGCCCTGCTGATCCGTCTGTGCCATCCCGACCACCCCGACCGACTGCCCGCGGCGGATGACCACATGACCGCCCGCCTCAACGAAGCCTACCAGCAGTTACGCCAGCCCGCGTCGCGAGCGGCCTACGATGCCACACGCCCCGCTGGCCGCGACGCCCTGTCCCTGGCGACCTATTGCGCGCCGTGGAAACGCCGCGCGCCGGGCTCCTGGCGCCGGTCGCGTGGCCGCCGCTCCCGGCGCGCCTGGATCGTCCTTCTCCTCGCGCTGATCTGCAGCGCCCTGCTGGCGCTCCAGCACGCCCCGACGCCCCTCCGCCCCCGCCCCGGCCACGCCCCGCCCGCCGCGACGCCGCCGCCATGATCCGCCGCGGGAGTCTGGTGCTGCTCGGCGGGGCGCTCTTGGCAGCCGTCGTGGCGCGGTGGGTGGTGCTGCAGGACGAGACGCAGCTGGCCGCGCTGCCCGCCGTGGCGCGCGCGGCCTGGCGCCCCAGCGTCCCCTGGCTGCCACTCACCCCCCGCGCCCGGCTCCTGCAGGCGCAGGCCGCCGCTCCGGGTGATCCGGCCGCCTACGAAGCGGCGTGGCTGGCGGCGCATCGCGCCCAGCCGCACGATCCCGACCCCCTGTTCCGCCTCGCCGAGGGGCGGCGCGTGCGCGGCGACCGCGCCACGGCCGATCAGCTGGTCGCGGCCGCGGTGCGCCTGGCCCCGGCCTATGCGCGCACACACCAGCGTGCGGCCGGCTATTGGGCGGCGCGCGGGGATCTCGCGGCCCTGCTTGCGCACGCGTCACAGGCCCTGATCCTCGCCCCCGCCTCCCGGGACACCTTCTTTCCCATGTTCCAGGACCTCCTCGCCCACCCGGAGCGGCCCGCCGCGCTGGCAGACTACGCCCGGACGCGACCGCCCTGGTGGCCGGACTTCTTCCGCCACGTTGCCCGGCATGCGCCGCGCACCGCCCTGGACGCGCTGTATGCGCTCCATCGCCAGAGCGGCGCCCCGCCGCTGAGCCCGGGGGAACGCACGGCGTACGTCAATCGCCTGCTGCGCGACGGTGACGCCACCCGGGCTTATCTGCATTGGATGGGCGGCTTGTCCACGGCGGAGCGGGCGCAGTTAGGCCTGCTGTACAACGGCCGTTTCGATCTGCCCCTGGACAACCAGCCGTTTGGCTGGGTGGTCAAGACGCCGGCGCCGTTCCGCGTGCGCACCGGGACCACCGCCGGCGCCCGCGGCAGCGCGCTGGAACTGCGATTCCGTCAGTTCACCGCGCGCTTCGACCATCTGCGGCAACGGCTGCTGTTGCCGCCCGGGGACTATCAACTGCAGGGCCGGGTCCGGCTGGACGCCCTTCAGTCGCCGGCCGGGCTGCAGTGGCGCCTGGAATGTGCCGCCGGGACGCCGTCAGACGCGGGGCGCGTGTTGGCCGCCAGCACCCCGTTGGTCGGTATCGCGCCGTGGCGGGACTTCGCCCTGCCGTTTACCGTGCCGGCGGAGTGCCCGCAGCAGGTGCTGAAATTGGTCAGCGCCGGCACGCGGCCCTTCGAGTACCGGCTGGAAGGCGGCCTCTGGTTCGATGAATTCGCCGTGCGCCGGGCCACCGCCGCGCCGGGGCAGGAGGGCGATCCGTCCACCCCCGCCCCCGACGCGCCCGCCGGCGCGGGCGCTCACGACCCGGACGCCCGGGCATCCGGTCGCGCCCCGCGCTAGCGCCATGTTCCGCCCCACCTCTTCCCGCCGCCTGGGCGCAGCCCTGCGTGGTAACAAGCCTGGACGCCAACCCCAAAGCGCCCGATAATCAACCCGTGAAAGCGTACCGCTGCACGTGCTTAATCTCGCTACAGGAGACTCAATGAAACGCACTCTTTTCTGTCATTCAACCATGGCGCTACTCTGCGCCTTGGGACTGCCGCTCTCGGCATGGGCCGCGCCGCCGGTCGGTACGGTTAAGCAGGTCGACGGCGTGGCCCTCGTCACGCAGGACGGGCAGTATGTCCAGGCCTATCCGGGACTGCGCCTTACGGAAGGCGACCGGATCATGACCAGCGAACTCGGGCGGGTGACGCTCGATTTCGGTGGCGGGTGCATGCACACCATGGGTGAGCTGGAAATGGTCACCGTGGGCGCGGGCGACTTCTGCGCCCCCGGCCAGAAAACCGCGGACATCAATCAGCTGCAGCAAAACGCCACCGGGCAGTACGCCGACCCCGTGACCGGGCACTACAGCAGCGGCGGCCAGCCCTATCAGCCGGCGCCGGGCGCGGGTCTGGGCGGGTATGCCTATCAACCGGCCGCCACGCCGCCGGGCGGGACCCCGGGGGTGACGGCGAGTGACGCGCCCGCGACCGGGGCCGGCTCGGGTGTGAGCGGGACGACCGTGGCCATGGTCGCCGGTGGTGCGGCGGCGGGCGTCCTGCTGATGCAAGTCCTGGACGACGACGATGACGATCGGCCGCCGCCACCGCCACCGCCCGTGAGTCCCTAGTCAGCGCCGCGCCGCGTCAACCCGTCGTCCCGCGGTGCCCCCCGGCGACCCCGGAGCGTCACGGGGTACGCACCGCACACCCCAAAATAAAGCTAGTCATTACCGACCTCCTGCGGTAGGATATCCCCACTGGCCGGCATACCCGCCGCGCCAGCGGGTTCCCGTCATCCGCCCCTCGCGCTCAGGAGGCCCCATGCACTTCGATTTCTACGCTGACCCGGGCCACGGCTGGTTAAAGGTGCCCCGGCAATTGCTGGTGACGCTGGGGATCGCCGCAGCGATCTCGCCCTATAGTTACCAGCGCGGGGACTGGGCCTATCTGGAAGAAGATAGCGACTATGCCCGGTTCTGTCGCGCCATGGCGGCACAGGGTATCCCCATCGCCCTGCGCGAACACGTCGCCAACCGGCCCTCCCGCATCCGCGGCTATGCCCCTTACACGCTCTCTGCGCTGGCGGTGGCGGCATGAGCGCTCCGCTCGGTGCGGACAACATGCTCCCCGTGTCGCCGGCACACTACCTCGCCAGCGCCAGCGCCAGCGCCAGCGCCCGCGCCCTGCGCCGGCTACGGCAGCGGATCTTCGACTATCCAGCGTCCCGGGAAGCGCAAGCCGCGCGGGTCCTGCGCGGGCTCAAGACGCGCGCCCTGCGCGACCGCGCCGCCGCCCTGGCCCAGGCGCCCCGCGGTCCCTACAGCGGGCTGAGCGCGGCGGAGTTGCGCCGCACCGGCACCGTCGAAGCCGATTGGTATTGACCGGGCGCTGGCGCCCCCAGACCCTGGAGAATTCTCATGCCCGACGAAGCCTATCTGCCGCTACCCACCACCCGCATCCTGCGCTATGTCAAGCTCACCCCCGGATTCTTCCAGGTCCGCCTGGACGGCCCCGAGGGCCACGAGATCAGCGTCGGCTATCTGACCGATACTCGCACTACCTGGGGCAATACCCAGGCCCAGCGCTGGCAGACCAGCGACGGGGAACGGTTCCCGCGGCTTGACCAGGCCAAGCAGCACGAACTGGCGACCCAGGTGCTGCCCTATCTGCGCCGCTGCGGCTATCTGCCCCCCCTGGCCTCCGCGGCGGGTCGCGCCACCGGTCCCGCACCGGCGGCCCTGGCGGCCGCGGGTGGCTGCTGATGATCACCCCCGCCGATCTCAATCAGTTCACTGGCACCACCCACTGGCATCGCTACCGGCCCCGGCTGCTGCTCACCGACGGCACGCACTTCCTCGCCCGGGAACTAAACTGCTGCTGGCTGCTGGATCTCGTCTGGAGCGTCCTGCCCCAGATCCGCCGGGCCGGGGGCTTTGCCGTCGTCGAGCTGAAAACCGATCTCGCCGCGGCGAGCGCCGTGATAACGATCCGCGATGGCGGCGACGATAGCCAGGACGAGCGGGTAATCCATCGCCAGGCGATTCCCTACACCGATTTCCCCTGGCCGGAATTGATGCTCTACGTCGGGCCGGGGGATGAGGACGATTCGGTCATTCTGCTGCCCTTAGAGTATTAGTGCGCCAGTGCCGCGCCAACGGCGAGGCAGTGGCCGTCGCTGGGTCGCAGACGACAAACGCGAACGGGCCACGATCCGGCGCGAGTGGTAGCCATGCTGGCGCCGAACGCCCCGGGATGCGCTGGCGCGGACTTTCGGGGGTGGCTACCCCCGCACGCAGACGGCCGCCGCCGGGCAGGGCATAATCCGGTGCCAGACAAGGCAGCACGGCATGTTGCTGGTTTTCTGGAGGAGATCGAAAGTGGAAAAGGCCCAAGTCGTTCTTGAGGAAGTGATGGCCCACGCCATCGCGGCCGCCCGCCGCGCCCGCGCCGCTGCCGCGGACGGCAGTGACCCGCACGGGGATGCCATGGCGTTCGCCTATTACGACATCGTCGACGTTATCCGCGAGCAGGCGGATCTGCTGGGCATCGAGTGGGCGGATCAAACCCTGGCCAGCTTCGTGCCCGAGTCTTTGCTTGCCCGTGCCACCCCCCGTCAACTACCCCGGCCTGAAGGCCGGAGCTTGAAAGAGCTGGGTTGACCAGGGAAAGCGGTAACCAACCCGCTACGTTGGCAACAGGTCGTTGAGACCCACTCCGGGGTGCT
>JAGVUH010000556.1 GCA_019136395.1 Gammaproteobacteria bacterium | reverse complement strand
CAGCAGCCCCTCGAAGGGGCCCTGGTCGCCAGTGACCGCGGCGTCCAGGGCCGCCTCCACCCGGTGATTGCGCGGGATGAGCGCCGGGTTGGCGCGACCCATGGCGTCAGCCCGAGCCTGGGGACTGGTCGCTTCCTGCCTTAGCCGGGCCCGCCAGCGGGTCAGCCAGTCGGCCAGCGCGGGGTAAGCCTCGCCGAAGACTTCCCGCAGGGCCTGGTCCGACCCCATCCCCTCTTCCGTATCCGCCTCCGTTCCCGACCCCATGCCAGGTACCCCCACAGTCCCCGGGGTAGCGGTATGCTGGTCGGGGACCGCAACCACGGCCGCCCTGTCCCTGGCGGTACCCAGGTGCGTGCCGAGGTCCATCGCCGCGGCGGTATTGAGGGCCTGAAAGCCGTTGGTGAAATCGACGCGGGCGGCCGCCATGATCTCCAGCAGGTCCTCGATCAACCCGGCATCGCCCTCCCGCGCCTCCAGCAAGCCCAGCTTGGGCCGGAAAACGGCCAACCAGGCCGGCGTGAACACGGCGCCGAAGCCGTCGATGGCCTCCTGGGCCAGCTCCAGGGCCTGGTCGGCGTCCGGGTCAAGCAGCGGCAGCAGGGCCTCCGCCAGGCGGGCCAGGTTCCACTGGGCGATGCGGGGCTGATTGCCATAGGCATAGCGGCCGTGGTGGTCGATGGAGCTATAGACCTGGTCCGGATGGTAGGCGTCCATGAAGGCGCAGGGGCCATAGTCGATGGTCTCGCCGGCGATGGACATGTTGTCGGTGTTCATGACGCCGTGGATAAAGCCCACCCCCAGCCAGCGGGCGACGAGGGCCGCCTGGCGGATGATCACCGTCCGCAGCAGGTCCGCGTGGGGTCGATCACTGGCGCGCACCTCCGGATAGTGGCGGTCAATCACGTAGTCGGCCAGGTGGCGAAGCGCCTCGGTATCGCCACGCGCCTGAAAGTATTGGAAGGTGCCCACCCGCACATGACTGCGCGCCACCCGCGTCAGCACCGCCCCGGGAAGACCACCGGCGTCGCGAAAGACCGGCTCGCCGGTGGTGACCGCCGCCAGGGAGCGGGTGGTGGGGATGCCCAGGGTCGCCATGTATTCGCTGATCAGGTACTCACGCAACACCGGTCCCAGCCAGGCCCGGCCGTCACCCCCGCGGGAGAAGGGCGTGCGGCCGGAACCCTTGAGCTGGATGTCCAGGCGCTCGCCGGTCGGGTCCCGGACCTCACCCAGGAGAATGGCTCGCCCATCGCCCAGTTGCGGCACGAAGCCCCCGAACTGATGGCCGGCATAGGCCATGGCCAGGGGCATCGCCCCCTCCGGCACCCGGTTGCCGGCGAAAACCTCCACGGCCTCCGGCGACCGCAGGGCCGCCGCATCCAGTCCCAAGCGGGAGGCGAGGGGTTCGTTGAGCTTGACCAGTCGTGGCTGGGCTACCGGCACCGGCGCCAGGCGGGCGAAGAAGCGCTCGGGCAGTCGGGCGTAGCTGTTGTCGAAGGCAAAGGGCATGGGCACCTCCCCGGGGTCAGGAAGTTGGGGAGGTGGGGGCGCCGGGGACTGACTGAAAGGCGGGCGCCGACATACCGTCACCCGACCATCCCCTGGCCGGCCATTAGCCCGACCAAAAAGCGAAATGCACGAGTCTGACTAAACTTAAGGTAGAGGTAGTGTGCGTCGCGCCCTGTAATCCCCGCGCTCCCTGCGATCCCAGACATCCCGGTGCTCCCAGCGCTCACGGTGCTTCCAGTCCCCTCGGTACTCGAGGCAATCCTGGCACGGCCGGCGACGCCCGCTCACTGTCCGCCTCCTTTCGAGGCGCCTTGACCTGTTATCCGCTTTCCCATTCAGTCAGGAGATGACCCCATGAACACCGCTTCTCATACCCTGGGACGAATCGGCATCCCCCTCGCCCTGTCCGTCGCCCTCCTTCTGGCCGGCTGTGGCACGACCACCGGAGAACGCACCGCCAGCGGCGCCATCATCGGGGGCGCCACCGGCGCGGCCATCGGCTCCACCGGTGGCCGCACAGCCGAAGGGGCCCTGATCGGCGCCGGTGTCGGTGCCCTAGGCGGGTATCTCTACGATCAGGAACAACGGCAACGCTACTATGACCGCTACGACTACCGCTATGGAGATCGCTACTACCGCGACCCGTATTACGATCGCTACAACGATCGGTATCCGTATCGCTATCGCACGGATCACCGCTATCCCTACTCATCGGGATATGGCTATCCGTCCCAAGACCTGCACTCCTTCTAGGACCGGCGTCAGGCGACCCGGGCCAGGAGGCGGCTGATCCCAACCAGTGATTCATTTCCCGCAAGGCGTCACCCGAGGGGCAGATGACCTGGTCAAAAATCTGGTCCGCGATATCGTGTGCTGAGTTTTCTTGCAACATGAACGGCTTCCTGCTGAGGACGTGAAGAGTTAAAGGGTCCAAGTCTCAAGTCAAGGCTACAGCTTGCGAATTGTCAAGTTGTGCGGGTATTACGCGGGGGACCTGGGCATCCAGCACGGATCGCCCATGGGTAATCAGGTTGTGTCAGATGTCGTGACGCTGGTCGTGATATTCATCTTTGCTCTTCGAGCAAGGAAATAGGTGGAGTCGACATCTTTTTCCATTGACTCACCTAAGAACCACCTTTGAGCGGACTGGCCACGGTTCCCTTTGCCGGCCCGGTCTCCACCGCTCAGGCCCCCACCGCCCGCCAATCGGCCTGGACGAGGTTACGTTCCGCGCGGCCAAACACCAGGCCGATCTCGAACAGGCCCTTGCCGGGCTGGCCGCGGTACTTGGCGCTGTAACCCCGGGCCAGGATCTGGGCGAGGGCCGGGTTGGCGCCGCGCTGGTCGGCCTGGGCAGTTCCGGGCCATTCATCACCTCCGCCCATCCCGGGGGGAAGAGCCCCTGGACCTTCACCCTCACCCTGGCCACCCGTCCTTGGCGCGATAGCCACCGTGGCGTCCGCGAGACCAGCCGGCAGCGCGTCGCGCCGCAGCTTGATCTCCATGACGTAGGTGTAGCCGGCGATCCTGACGGTGAGATCGACCTGGCCGTGGTTGCTGATGTCCTCGGGGATGACCTGGGCATCGAGGCTGGCCAGAAAGGCATAGAGCACGCTGGCGTAA
>JAGVUH010000195.1 GCA_019136395.1 Gammaproteobacteria bacterium | reverse complement strand
CGCCATCCCCCATCAGTGGCACGACACCAATCCCATCGCCCGCTACGAGGGCTATTACGCCAGCGTCTTCTACAGCCACCTTGCCGCCCTGGGGCTGGACCTGGTGCCGGAGGATGCCAGCCACCATGGGCGCATTGATCTTCGCCTGCGCTTCAACGGCCACATCTGGCTGTTCGAGTTCAAGGTCGTGGAACTGGCCCCCGAGGGCGCGGCCTTGCAGCAGATCAAGGATAGAGGCTACGCCGATAAGTACCGCGCCGAGGGGCTGCCAATCCACCTGATCGGCATCGAGTTCAGCCGCGAGCGGCGCTCGCTGGTGGGCTTCGAGGTGGAGACCCTGTAATGCTGTAAGCAGCAGTTAGTGCCCGCCGGGCATCTGAGCCATAATGCTGCGCTTTTCAAGTCCACCCAACCCCGCCTACCCCGATTGGCCGGCGGCCTGACTGGGTGCGGGGTCCCGACCCGGAAGTGCAGGCGATGCCGGTTCCGGCCTCGTTCGCCAAGCGGCAATGTTTCAGGTCGTGATGGTCCCACGGCCTCGGTAGTAAGCGCGAATACCCATGAATAATCCTGACCAGCAACCCCTCGACGAAAACAAGCTCATCGCCCAGCGCCGGGAGAAGCTGCGCGCCCTGCGCGAGAACGGCAATGCCTTTCCCAATGACTTCCGTCGCAACGTAATGGGCGGAGAACTGGTGGTCGAGTATGGCGACCGGCCGACGGAGGAGCTGGAGGCCCTGGGCCTGCGGGTCAAGGTCGCCGGGCGGCTGATGAGCCGGCGCGTCATGGGCAAGGCCAGCTTCTGTCACCTCCAGGACATGTCCGGGCAGATCCAGCTCTTCATCCAGCGTGATAGCCTGGGAGAAGAGGACTACGCCTGGTTCAAGCGCGACCTGGACCTGGGCGACATCCTTGGCGCCGAGGGGGTGCTGTTCAAGACCAAGACGGGCGAGGTGTCGGTGCGGGTCGAGGCCCTGCGGCTGCTGACCAAGGCCCTGCGCCCCCTGCCGGAGAAGTTCCACGGCCTTACCCACCAGGAGAGCAAGTACCGCCAGCGCTACCTGGACCTGATCATGAACGAGTGCACGCGCCAGACCTTCCGCGCCCGCACCCGCATCATCCAGTATCTGCGGAACTATCTGGATGGCCGGGGCTATCTGGAGGTGGAAACGCCGATGATGCAGGTCATCCCGGGTGGGGCGGCGGCACGGCCCTTCATCACCCACCATCACGCCCTGGACATGCAGCTCTTTTTGCGCATCGCCCCGGAACTCTACCTCAAGCGCCTGGTGGTGGGTGGCTTCGAGAAGGTCTACGAAATCAACCGCAACTTCCGCAACGAGGGCCTCTCCACCCGTCACAACCCCGAGTTCACCATGGTGGAGTTCTACGAGGCCTATGCCGATTACGAGGACCTGATGGATCTTACCGAGGACCTGTTGCGGGGCATGGCTGAGGAGGTGACCGGTTCCACCCTGGTCAGCTACCAGGGGGAGACCTACGACTTTGGCAAGCCCTTTGACCGCCTGACGGTGCGCGAGGCCATTCTGCGTTATGGGGCGGAGCGGGGCATCACCTCAGCCGACCTTGACGACCTGGAAGCGGCCCGCGCTCTGGCACGGCGCCTGGGTCTCGCATTCAAGCCGACCTGGGGCCTGGGCAAGGTGCAGATGGAAATCTTCGACCAGGTGGCCGAGCACCAGCTCAAGGACCCAACCTTCATCACCCAGTACCCCACCGAGGTCTCACCCCTGGCGCGGTGCAACGATCAGGACCCCTTCGTCACCGACCGCTTCGAGTTCTACGTCGGCGGCCGCGAACTCGCCAACGGCTTTTCCGAGCTCAACGACGCCGAGGATCAGGCCGAGCGCTTCCGTCGCCAGGTGGCGGAGAAGGACGCCGGCGACGAGGAGGCCATGCACTTCGATGCCGACTATGTCCGCGCCCTGGAGCACGGCATGCCGCCCACGGCGGGGGAGGGCATCGGCATCGACCGCTTGGTGATGTTTTTCACCGATTCGGCCTCCATCCGCGATGTGCTCCTCTTCCCGCACCTGCGGCCGGAGGATTGAACGCGACCCCTGGATGGCTGAGAGGCAATCCATGAAGCAATTAATCAGGGCTTCCTGATTGATCAGCTTAGTTGAGTTCACCTATGTGGCGGACGGCGGGGATGCTCCCGCTCCTCACCTCTTGGTAGATATCCCGAAGATTCTCCTCTAATTCGGGCAGGGTTTCTCCTTGGGTCATATAGGCTCGATATTCCTCCAGATATCCCAGCCACATGCCATCGTTTTCCCAATAGGTGTCTTTCAGTTTCACCGATTGAGTCCTCTTGATGACGGTTAGAACCTCACCCGTACTCGGTATGTCAGCTGCGTTTCCCCTTCGGCCGGGATCTCGATCTCCCACTCCGCCAGGTTGGCGGCGACCTTGCGCTGGGGGTGACTGGATTCAAGCATCTGCCAGTCGCCGGGGATGGGCTCCCGGACCTTGACCCTGACGGCCTCGGGCTTGGCGTTGCGCAGCTTGAAACGGTAGGCGGTCTCGAACTGATACTGCCAGGGACCCATGCCGGAGAGCTTGACGAAGTCCGTCTGCACCTTGTCGGCGGTGACGTCAAAGGCCTCGCCGAGCTTCAGGCGCACCTGCTCGTTCTTCGGGGTATGGTCGATGCGGTCCTCGCCGACGAACTGGGCCTGATCCTGGGAATCCCGCTTATAGATGCGCACCACGCCCTTGGGCAGGGGCAGGCCCAGGCGGGCCTCCTCGCGGTTATCGAACTCCAGGAAGACGCTGGCCTTGAGCTTGACGCCGATCTCCCCCTGCTGGGCGCGGTAGTAGTAATCCTGGCCCAGGAAGAGCAGTTCCTTACGGGTGGGTACCCCCTGGGCCGCCAGCAGGGCCACCTGCTTGGACTGGTTGTCGGCGATGGTGGTGGGATGGGCCAGGCTGTAGAGGTGGTACTCGAACAGGGCCTCCTCCGCCATCTCCGGGGCGGGCGCGGCCATGACCCGCATCTCCTTCATCGCCATCGCCGGCCGGATCTGATCCCGCACCCGGTTGACGTCACCGGCGACGAGCTGGAGCCGGGCGTCACGATAGGTGGTGCCGCTGGTGTTGTTGAGGGTGACCCAGCCGGTGAGGTCCAGGCGGCTGTCGTCCGCCGCCAGTTCGCCCACGTAGTCGGCCTTCCAGGACAGGCCGCCGGTGAGGTAGGACAGTTCCACCTCCTGGGGACCGGCCAGGGTGTTGTCCAGCTTCATCACCAGGGTGGGGCGGTCCCGCAGGTTGGGGGGCAGCTCGCGGAAGACGATGCGCCCGGGCTCGCCGGTTTCGATGCGGTCGCCGATACGCAGGACCGTGCCATCCGTCGCGGCCAGGACCTCCGCCGCTTCCTCGGTCTCCTCCCCGGTGGTGGGGTGGACCTTGATGATGCCAACCGGGCGACCGACGTATTTCTCCAGCAGCTTGGCGGGGGTGAGCAGGTCGAAGTCGAAGTTCTGCTCGATGACGCGCAACCCGGCCCCGGCGGTCAGGCCGCGCAGCAGGGCCGTCTCGGGCTGGATCCGGGCGCTGACGTCGCGGAAGGCCAGGTCCAGCAGGCCGGCGGGCAGCTCCAGACGGCGGCGGTCCTTCACCAGGGCCAGGTCCTCGTTGTAGATGGTGACGGCGACGGCGGTCTGATCGTCCAGGGTGCTGCGTTGCTCGTCCGGGGTGGCGGTCATGGCACTCGTGCTCAAGAGCAGGGCGGACAGCAGGCCAAGGGCGATGGCGGCGAGATGGCGGTTCATGGCTTCACCTCAACAAGAGACCCGCAGGGTGGTTGTGCTAAGCCTAGGGTCAAAGCGGCGGTTTCGCTACCCCACCACGCGCATACCCCCTTAGATTCACACTTGAGTACCCCGACAGGGGCTATTACTAAGGTGGGAGGTATCAGCCAGTTCCGGCGGGAATCCGCCTATAGGCCGCCGTTGCCATGTCCCGCAAGGGGTGGGCCAGTCACGGACAAGTCGGGATTAAGTTGAGGGCGCGGAAAGGAAAGTAGTGTCGGTGAAGGGTGGAAGGGAATCGTCAGTCGGTCTGGCTCTCAGGCTTTTTGGTCTCCAGGACGATCATGGGCCGGCGTTTGGCGCTGTTCTCGTCCAGCCCCGGGGCAACCACACGGATGGTGCGCGAACTGCCGCGCAAAGAAGGCAGGTTGAGGTCCAGGTATTTGGCCAGGAGTTGTTTGGCCTGCTGGCCCTTGAGCTTGCGTAACTGGCGAACCTTGGCCAGGGCCTCGTCGGTGGGTTTGGTGCCGCCTTGGCGGCGGTAGTGACGGATCACCGCCTCGGTGTAGGACAGGGTCTCGGCGTAGGTGACCATGCTACCCGTGCGGTCCACCACGCCCTCGCCGGCGTTGTAGGCCATGATGGCCCGGCCGTAATCATTCTTGTACTTGGCCAGCAGGCGCTTGAGGTGGCGGGTGCCGGTATCGAGGTTGGTCTCGGGGTCGAACAGGCGCTCCTGGTCGGCGACGCCATAGTCCGCGGCGGTGGCCGGCATGACCTGCATCAGACCCCGGGCACCGGCACGGGAGACGGCCTGGGGATCGTAGGCGGATTCGGCGGCCACCACGGCCTTGACCAGGGCCAGCTCGACCCCGTGACGTTCGGCGGCCGCGGCGACCAACTTCTCCAGGCCAGCCCGGTCGGGCTTGGGCTTGGCCTCGGTATCGGGCTTAACCTCAGCCTTGGCGTCAGCTTCAGCCTTAGCCTCATTCTCAACCTTGGCCGTGGGCGCGGTGGCAGGGGTGGCCGTGGGCGTTGACAGGGTGGCGCTGACGAAACCCGGCAGCACCAACGTCAGGATTAACCAGCCAGAGGAAAAATGTGGCGACATGGGATTCAGATCACTGGTTGGATTGGCACCGATTCTACCCCCTCAGGCCCGAATTCGGCCAAGGATTTCCCGTCTGCCCGCACGGCAAATCCGTTCTAACCCTCGGCCGCCACACGGCGGGCGCGAGGTGTGGAGTTCTTGGTCATGCCGAGATAATCGAACACCCGGCGGACCTTGCGGGCGAGTTTAGCGATGGTTCCCGCGACGCTATCGTTGCTCTTGGCCTTGATTAACCCGACGGCGAAGCGCCGCAGGCCGGTGAGATTCTCCGGTCCATGGCCGGTGCGCACGGTGCCGCGATCCTCGTCCCAGTTCCAGTCGAGAATGTAGTGATGGGCCTCGATGCGCCAGTGGTCGCGGTTGAAGGCCAGCAGGCGCGCGGGGCTGGCGCTGAGCGGGGTGTGGTCGGTGACGCCATAGACGATCTCGGTGGAAGTCTGGCCGGTCTTCTTCTCGATCGTGTGCCGTTCGATGGCGAAGACCTGTCCGACGTGGGGAAAGTCGAGGTAGTCGTTCAGCGCGGTCGAGGTCCAGATGGCGCGGCTTTCGATGCGGCCATGCTGCAGGGTGGGTGGCTCGCGGAAGTCCGGCGCACCGCGGGTGGCGAAGTGCAGGCGGATATCCGCGCTGAGTGTCGGCTGGTTATCCTTCGCGATTAACAGGTAATGGGCGTCACGTTCGACCAGGTAGGTGGCGAGCTTGCGCTGGGTGAGCAGGGCATCGGCGGTGACGGTCTTGCCCGCGATATCAATCGGCGCCAGGACCGGGAGGGCCATCCCGATCTCGTTGGTACGTTTCAGCTCGTCGCTGCCATCGACGGGCAGGGCGGCGACTTTTTTTGGGTGTGGCAACGCTGGGTTTGGTGGCCGACGACGCCGAGAATGTGGGTCTGGGCGCCGTCGGCGTCGAGGGCGTTACACATCGTCTTGCCATCGAGGGCCAGGCCTTCGTCCTCGGCGGCCATCTGCGCATTCCAGCCTTGCAGCGCCCGATCGAGGGTTTCGGGATCGACGCGGGTGAGCACATCGCGGATACGGGTGCGGCTGGGGACCTCGTGGCCGCCGTGGCGATAACGGCAGCGAAAGCGCGCGCGGGCGGCTTGGCCGAGGTCTTGCGCCCAGGCGGCGATGGCCTGGTAGCCGCGCGCCCCGCACAGCACCGCCCCGGCGGCAAGGGCCAGCACCACCGGCAAGGGATGCCGTCGCCCTTGGGCGCGGCGCGGATCGGGCACCTCGGCGAAGAACGCCGGCAACGAACGCATCTGCTCTGCACTCAACATCAGCTTGGGGGCTCCCGGGGGGGTAGCGGGGATCGAGGACGGGATGAGCGAGACGTTGACGGGCGTCGGCGATCAAGGGGCGCAGCCACACCCGCTTGGGCGCCTCGGCCTGGTGGCTGTAACCGGCCCGCGTGCGGCGATAGCCGCGCGTCTCGCCCACCTCCAGCCAGTTGGCCGCGCGATAGCAGGTGCCACGGAAGAACCGCGGATCAACAAAGGTCTCCAGCAACCACAGCGGGTAGCCGAAGCGCGCCTGCCAATCCGCCGCGACCCGGCGCTCACACAACCCGAGCACGCGCGAGGCCAGATTCGGCCGCCGTCCTTCAGGCAGGATGAGAAAGCGGCAATTGTTGGCAATCAGATGCAGGCGATCCTACTGGTAACGCCGGTCCCAGCCGATCCAACGATCGCGGGCCGCGCATTTTCAGACCGCGGCGCTGATCACCAGCAATGCCAGCCACTGCCCCTGCCAGGTGGCGACACACCAGAGCGTGTGGCCGATCTTCGCCACCGCACCCAGGTAATGATGCACGTCGAGCAGCGCGCTGAAACACGCATCCTCGTCAACCGTGACCGGTCGCAGCATGATGTCGCGCAAGTTCAGTGCCGGTCTCGCCACGCCAAGAGGGGGCACAGGGTAATGCAGCAGAACGGGGGATGTCCAAGATCGAGGGCAAGTCCCTCTGCTACTGGATCAGATAGGGGGAGAACGGATTCGCCCTGCGTCTGCCCGCCGTGCGTCTGGTGACTGGCCAGGGGGAGGGCATAAAATGATCGTTTTGCTAGGTACCCTCAGTGGGGTCAAGGGGAATGTTCCAGGTACCGCGTTTCAGATCTATCCTCCCCTGGTTGGCCCTGCTGGTCATCCTCGGGGGTTACGGGTGGCTCACCCAAGAGACCGCCGCTTCACGGTTGGTCAAGGTGGGGTGGTATGAGCATGCCCCTCTGATCTGGAGCGATGCGGACACTGGGCGCCCGCTGGGCTTTTACCCGGCCCTGTTAGAGGAGATTGCCCGCCGGGAGGAACTGCGACTGGAATATGTCAAGAGCGATCGCACCAGGCTGCTCAAAGATCTCGCCGCCGGCGCCTTTCACCTCGCCGTGCCCGTCACGATCACGGACCCGCGTAAGGCGGCCATGGATTTTTCCTGGCCGATCGACGAATACCAGCGCCGGGTCATTGGCCGAGGCGCGGCGCTGTCCGCTCATTCAGCCGTGGATTTTGAGAAGAAAACCTTTGGTGCCCTGCACGGCAGCGTCCATCAGGAACAGATCGATCGCTGGTACCAAGCGGGCCGCATCGGCGGGGTGCAGACCTTTGCCGACGGGGCCCAGATGGAGCAGGCCTTGCTGGCTGGAAATATTGATTACTTGCTGGACGACGCGGAGATCATCACCGCCCTCCAGAACCGGTACCCCGACCAATTAAAGGTCCTGGAGACCGATGATTTTTTCACCCCCAACGCCTACCGTGCCTTTCCGGTGGCCAAGGACCAGGCCTGGTTGTTGAGCCGGATCAATCAGGCCCTGCGGGACATGATGCGGGACGGAAGCTTTACCGCTATCTATCGCAACCATCATGACGCGGGCAATACCACCGGGGCGGACAACACCGCCGGGACTGGCGCTCGCGATTACCAGGACGCTGGCCAGACCAGCGTCACCGGCGGGAAAACCAGGGTGGGGGAGGACTCGCGATGGCGGCAACGGCTACCGCGGCTCGAAGTGGATGAAAATTATGATGCACGGGCCATCCTGGATAACTATTTCGACGTGATTTCCAGCGATGCCGAGGGGGTACGAGATCGGGCCAAGATCGATCTGATCAATGGCCTCATCCGCGATGGCCGCCATGAATTCGCCACCAAACTCCATCGTGCTCAGGTCCGCCTGAGCGAATTATTGCTCCTGATCGACGGTCAGCCCCAGGATGCCCCATATTTTTCCGCCTTCTACTATCGTCAGATCCAGGATCTAAGCCGGTCATTCGAACAGGTCCGCGACAGCCTCCAGGCTTACCGGCAGAAGTTCAATCTGGAAAACATCCAGATGAAGAACAATCTGACCATGATCCAATCCATCGAGATGGTCGAGCCGGAACTGGCCTGGCGCGCCAACTGGATTGCCTACAATTTCGATTCCGCCTTGCTCACGCAGGCGCGTTGGGTCGCACAGATCGATGAGATTATCCAGCAAAGCGATGACTTCATTGCTCAATCTCAGCAGATCCTGAATCGGGGCGAGACAGAGCTTTTAGCGCACTATCGCCAATATTTTTTTCAGCCGTTCGATTTCTTTGGTGGTGGGGAAAACGTGGGTGGCGCCACCTTTCAGTTCCTGGAATTGAAACGGAGTTTCGTCAGTTGGTTGCTTGCGCTGCCGATCCAATGGCGGGTCATCATACCTGATGACTATCTCTGGCCATCGTTGATGTGGCAATTCTTCACCCTTGTCGTTATCGCCATTATTGTCACCCTGGTCATCCTGCGCCTGACCAGCTTTCCCCTGGCCAGGTACAAACGTCCTTACCTAACGGCCTGGCTGGGCTTTTTTTATCTCCAAGCCTTTCAATCCCTGCCCAGCACCAACGACAGTCTGTTTTTGACCCTGGCGATGTTGTTCCTGGGGCTGGCGATCACCGATTACGCCTGGAAATCCCGCTATGACGAAGAGAATGCCCCTGGACTCAATCCTTTCCTGCTGACCATTTTTTCCATCGCGCTGCTGGATGTGATGACGGATCTTCTGGCGCCCAAGCGCGTGTTGCTCATGACCCTGGTGCTGCTGGGGCTGGGTAACCTGTTGTGGGTGATTGGGAATTCCATCATCCACAAACAACATCGCCTGGATATCCATTCCCTGTTCCACCTGTCTGGACTGATCTGGACGGTTGTTGGCATCACCGCCTGGTTGGGATATCTCTATCCCGCCCTGGCCCTTGCGATTGGTGGCGGTCTGGCCCTGAGCATCTTCTATGCCGGGATCGTGATAACCCAAAACCTGCTGCGTGTCGCTCATGCCATCCGCGGCCGGCGGTCATCGACGGCCAGCATCATTTCCACCCTGCTGATCCCGCTGCTGTGGTTTGCCCTGCTGATGGGTGCCACTCAGTGGGGGTTCGAAGTCTTCAACGCCAGTTGGTTTATCGCCCATCTTTTAAATGTCGATCTGGCGCCCTCACCCGCCGTTGAGATCAGCCTGCGAACCCTGGTGAGTATTCTGCTGGTGGCTGTTTTCCTGCGCTTTCTCCTCAACTGGATCCATGAGATGTTGACGGTGATCAGCGATTCGCGCCAACTCGATCTGGTGGCCCTCAATTCCACCTATCTGGTCGTGCGCTACGTCGTCTGGATTCTCTTCATCCTGATTACCCTCACCTCGCTGCATATCGACTGGGACAATCTCAAATGGATCGTGGGCGGTCTCAGCGTGGGTTTTGGCTTTGCCTTGAAGGATATTCTCGAGAATTTCTTCGCCGGCATCATCATCCTGCTTGGCAAACAGGTTCGACCTGGCGATACCATTGAATTTGGTTCAGTCTATGGCAAGGTCCATAAGATCAACATTCGCGCGACCTTCATCAAGACCGAGGACAATGCCCTCATCGCCTTGCCCAACAGTCAGATCGTCTCCAAGGAATTCCGCAACTGGACCCTGAATGGCGACATCCGGCGTCACGAGTTTCAGGTCGGGATCGCTTACGACGCGGAGATTCAGGTGGCGATTCAGACCCTGCTGGAGGTCATGCGCGCCTCGCACTACGTGCTCAAGGTCCACCCACCCGATGTGCTGGTGGTCGATTTTGCCGACAGCGCCATCCTGCTCAAGGCCCGGTTCTGGATCAAGGTAGCGAACCGCACCAAGTCGGCTGCCGCCCTCCGGAACGATGCCCTGGCGGCCTTCAGGGCCCGGGGGATCGTCATTGCCTTCCCGCAGATGGATGTGCACCTGGACCTGCCGGCCGGGGGGCCGGCCCTGCTACCGCCGCTCCCTTCGGCGCCGGGGGCCGTTACCGCGGGTGCTTGACCGTCTTCGCCTTGATTGGCATGCCTTTATCCAAAGTCTGAGCGTCGGGGTCAGGCAACAATTGATCAAAGGCGCGAGAACAATGAAGTCCGCGGATCGATTTGGTCTCGGACGAAGCGATGATCACGGCAGCTGCGTTTTTCCAAGCCTTGATTCCCTCATTGCCCTGTCGCTCTTCCTGACTGACCACAACCAATGCCTGTTGAGATGAACCCCACCCTTGACTATCGCGTCCAGCCGCTGTCACCCGAAGCCCATGTCTTCGCCGTCGAACTGCGCATCACCCCACCGCCAGCGGGAGACCTGATCCTCACCCTGCCAGCCTGGATTCCTGGCAGTTACCTGATCCGCAACTTCGCCCGCCACCTCATCCGCCTGTTGGCAGGCGATCCGGAGGGGGATCTGCCCCTGGAAAAACGTGACAAGCAGACCTGGACCCTTGCTCACCGTGGTCTGCCGGTGGTCATCCGCTGGCAGGTCTACGCCTGGGACGGGAGCGTGCGGGGGGCCTTCTTGGATGACCGGCGTGGGTATTTCAACGGGCCCGCCCTCTTTCTAGGGGTCCGGGGCCTGGAGGGGCTGCCCTGTCGGGTGGAGATCCAGCCCCCCCAGGGCCCTGCCTACGCCGACTGGCGTCTGGCGACCAGCTTGCGCCCCCTGGCGGCGGAACCCTTCGGCTTCGGGACCTATCAGGCCGACGACTATGAGGACCTGATCGACCATCCGGTGGAGATGGGCATCTTCAGCCTCATACCCTTCCACGTCCACGGCGTCCCCCACTGGCTGACCCTCACCGGGCGCCACCGCGCCGATGAGGCGCGCTTGCAGGCCGACCTGAGTCGCATCTGCGCCACCCAGGCCGCGCTCTTCGGCGAACTGCCCCTGAACCGTTACCTCTTCATGGCCCAGGTCACCGCCGATGGCTACGGCGGGCTCGAACATCGTTTCTCCACCAGCCTGCTCTGTGCCCGGGAGGAGTTGCCGGCCCTGGGAATGGGCCAACCCACACCCGGCTACCAGCGGTTCCTGGGGCTGTGCAGCCACGAGTATTTCCACCTTTGGCACGTCAAGCGCATCCGCCCCCGCGCCTTCCTGGAGCAGGGCCTTGAACGGGAGGTACACACCCGGCTGCTCTGGGTTTTCGAGGGCATCACCTCCTACTATGACGACCTAGCCCTGGTGCGCAGTGGCTGCATCGACGAGGCGGCCTATCTCGGCCTGCTGGCGGAGGCCATCACCCGCGTCCTGCGCACCCCGGGGCGCCTGGTCCAGACCCTGGCGGAGTCGAGCTTCGACGCCTGGACCAAGTTCTACCAGCCGGACGAGAACAGTCCCAATACCCTGGTCAGTTACTATGCCAAGGGCGCCCTGGTGGCCCTGGCGCTCGATCTGACCATTCGCCGGGACACGGCTGGGACCAAGTCCCTCGACGACGTGATGCGCGCCCTGTGGGAACGCCATGGCCGCACCGGCATCGGCCTCGAGGAGCGGGGCTTCGAGACCCTGGCGATGGCGGTGACCGGGCTGGACCTGGGCGACTTTTTCCACCAGGCCCTGGATAGCACCGAGGACCTGGACCTGGCACCCCTGCTGGCGGAGCTGGGGATCGGCCTGCGCCTCAGGGCGGCCCGCCAGGGCAAGGATTTCGGCGGTCTGGCCGCCAACGGTGCCCCAGCTCCGGCAACCGGCATCCAAACGGCTGAGGGGGCCACCACGCCAACGCCCAGCCTGGGCATCCGCCTCAGGCCCGAGGGCGCCGAGCCTGTCATCGCCACCGTCTTCACCGCTGGTCCCGCCCAGACTGCCGGCCTGGCCCCGGGGGATACCCTGGTAGCGCTGGACGGACTGCGCATCAGCCGCGACAACCTGGACAAGCTGCTGCTGACGGCGGGGGAGGGGTCCGAGGTGGAGATTCACGCCTTCCGCCGTGACGAGCTCCAGGTCCGCCGGGCACGGCTGGCCCCGGCGCCCCTGGATACCTGCGAGCTTTGGCTCTTGGCGGACGCCACGCCACAAGCCCAGGCTCGCCGCGCCGCCTGGCTCGGAGGCCAGGGCCGAGCGGTGTCGGTAGCGG
>JAGVUH010000658.1 GCA_019136395.1 Gammaproteobacteria bacterium | reverse complement strand
ACCCGATCTGCGGGCCGGTGCGACGGGTGCTCCCCAAGCGGCACCTCCCCCCGGCGCGCCAGGTTCCTCTGTGCCACCCATCCTGGTGGTCGACGACAGCGAGGCGAATCGTCTGGTCATGACGACGATCCTGGCCAAGGCTGGCTATAGGACTGAGATAGCCGAGAACGGCCGCCTGGCCCTGGCCGCCGTGCGGCACCGGCCCTATGGGTTGGTACTCATGGATGTCGCCATGCCGGAGATGGATGGGCTCGAGGCCACCCGCGCCATCCGTGCCCTGCCCGGGGAACGGGGCCGCCTACCCATCATCGCCACCACCGCCGCCGCTTTCGTCGAAGACCGGCAACGCTGTCTCGAGGCGGGGATGAATGACTATCTGAGCAAACCGCTGGTGCGGGGGGACCTGCTGGGGATGATCGCCCGCTGGCTACCCGCGGGGGCACCGGCATCAGCGGCAGACCCGGCTTTCCTCCAGGCTGAATCATCCCGGCAGGCTGGGTCTGCTGCCCCGATGGAGGCCCCGGCGGCGGCAGGGGCGATGGCAATGAATGACACGGCGCCAATGGATCGAGCGGCGGTAGCCGCTTGCGCCACGGTAACGGCTGGGACGATGGCGCCGGCGGGCGCGGGCGAACCCCTGCTGGACGAGACCTGCCTGAGCAGGCTGGAGAAGGACGTGGGGCCCGAACTGCTGATCACCCTGGTGGCAAGCTTCACCGCGGAACTGGAGCGCCGGCTCGGCCAGGTCAAAGCGGCGCGGGCGAATAGCGACCTGAGCACCCTGGCTCAGGAAGTCCATGCCATCAAGGGGTCGGCCGCTACCTTCGGCGCCCCCGCCCTCAGCGCCTTGGCCCTGACGCTGGAACGAGCTGCCCGCGCCGGGGAAGCCGGTCTGGCCTGGGGCACCCTGCCCGATATGTTGGCCATGGCCGAGGGGACCCTGGCCTCCCTGTATCAGCGCTTCAGCGGCCACCCGGAGGTGGCTGGCGCCAAGGGATCCGCGGCGGGAATCCAGCAGCCTTAGCGCTCACCAGGGCTCAAGGGGATGCCAAGCAGGGATCAATGTTGATACAGATCAAGGATAATCCAGGAGACCCGGACGATAAGGGGGATTGCCGCCGGCACGTCGGGGCGGATCTGAACACGGGGGTGAGAATGTTATGAAGGTTCATGCTTGGGTGATGGCGAATTGCCTCATGGCCGGCCTTTTGGCCAGTCCCCGACTGGGGGCCATGGAAATGGTCTTTGAGGGGGTCGACCTGCGTAACGGCAAGGATATCAACGAGGTATGCGCCGGTTGTCACGGTGAATTCGGCCAGGGGGGCAAGGAGGGGGAATATCCGCGCCTGGCGGGTCTGCCCCCGGCCTTCATCGCCCGCCAGCTCGACCTGTTTCGCGACCGCAAGCGCACCAATCTGGCCATGGTCGAGTCGGTTGACCATCGCCAGTTGCCCGACGCCGATGTCCTGGATGTCTCGGCCTATCTCGCCTCCATCGAGATCCCCAGCAAACTGCCGCCGGTGGACGAAACGGCGCCGGGTTTCAATGCCTACGAACGCCTTCTGGCCAGCAAACGGGTCGTCCAGATCCCCCGCGCCGAGGGCGACGTGGAGGCGGGCAAGGGGCTGTACCGGCGGGAATGCGCCTCCTGTCATGGGTCCCAGGGCGAGGGCGACGCCAAGGATGCCGTGCCCTTCCTCGCCGGACAGTACACCAGCTACCTGTGGCGGCAGGTGCCAAAGTACATCGCCAAGGGTCGCATCCATGACCCCTCGGCCCCGGAGGAACCGGAACTCCTGGCCAGCTTTTCCAATGTCGACCTGCAGAACATCTTCGCCTATCTCTCCATCCTGGATGATTAACGAGGCATATTAGCGGAGCGATGGTTTCCGTCAGTTTGGCGTAGCGCGCCTGCTAACTACCCATTAGCCAAGATATCATAGGCCCTTAGGCCCTCGGTGCAGCGGGAGGCCCGAGCATGCTTACGCCCGCCGCGCCCACCGATTCATCCGCCACCCCTTTGCCCGGCCCCAAAGCGACCCCATTCCCTGGGCAACCCCGGTCCCTAAGCAACCCCAGGACCGGGGGCCGGCGGGCCGATGGGGGCTGCTGCCAAGCCAAACCCCTTAGCGGCGGCGCGAGACGCGGTGGGGCTTCAATGGAAGACGGAGGGAACGGTACGGAACGGAGGGAGACCGGCGCAAGAGGCCGGCGGAAGAGGGCGTCCCCCAGCAGATAGCTTGTCACAAGGTCTTGTCGGTCGACAGGAGAATGATTTTGCCCGGAAAGCGTTTACATAAGATTATCGGCCTACTCGCCGTCGCTGGACTAATCGCCGCCGCCGGGATGTGGTGGCTGCACGCGCCAGCCGTGCGGCCGATCCAGGTTGGCATCGGGATTGACTTGCCGGTGATTTATGGGGCGGTCATCGATCCTAGCGACAAG
>JAGVUH010000077.1 GCA_019136395.1 Gammaproteobacteria bacterium | reverse complement strand
GGGGCCCCGCTTCGGGGTGGCTGGGTTACGTGACCTGCTGGGCGTCCATGACCGCCCGCTCTTTTTCGGGGTCATCAAGCCGAATCTCGGCCTGCCGCCCGAGGCCTTCGCCGAAGCGGGCTACCAGGGCTGGCTGGGGGGGCTGGATATCGCCAAGGATGACGAGATGCTGGCGGACATGGATTGGTGTCCCTTGGCCGAGCGCTCCGCCCTCCTGGGCGCGGCGCGCCGGCGAGCGGAGGCCCGGACGGGGCAGGCCAAGATCTACCTGGCCAACATCACCGACGAGGTGGACCGCCTCCGTGATCTCCACGACCTGGCGGTGAGCCACGGGGCCAATGCCGTGCTCGTCAACGCCCTGCCGGTGGGCCTGAGCGCCGTGCGCATGCTGCGCCGCCATGCCCGGGTGCCCCTGATCGCCCATTTTCCCCTGACCGCCGCCCTGAGCCGGCTGCCCCACTACGGTATCCACACGCGGGTGATGACCCGGCTGCAACGCCTGGCGGGGTTCGACGCCATCATCATGCCCGGCTTCGGCCCGCGCATGATGACCAGCGCGGCCGAGGTCCTGGACAACGTGCGTGCCTGCCTGGAACCCCTGGGACCCATCAAGCCCAGCCTGCCGGTGCCCGGCGGGAGCGACTGGGCCGGTACCCTGGGGGAGGTCCACCGCCTGATCGGGGGCGTGGACTTCGGCTTCGTCCCCGGGCGCGGGGTCTTCGCCCATCCCCAGGGGCCGGAAGCGGGCGCCCGCAGCATCCGCCAGGCCTGGGAGGCGATCGCCCGTGGCATTCCGCTGGAGCGACAGGCCCTGGATCATCCCGAACTGGCGGCGGCCATCGCCGCCTTTGGTCCCCTGGCCGCCACGGAACCCGTCTCGAAAGAGGGGGGCTGAATGGTTACGATGCCGCAAGCCCAACTTACGGTGGAGGAGCAATCTCCGCCGGAAGACCAACATCCCCCGGAAGAGCAACTCATCCTCGTCGATCCCCAGGATCGGCCATGCGGCACGGGCGGTAAGTTGGCCGTCCACCAGCAGGGTCTGTTGCATCGGGCCTTTTCCATCTTCGTCTTCGATGACCAGGACCGATTACTGCTCCAGCGGCGTGCCGATGGCAAGTATCACTTCGCCCAGCTCTGGTCGAACACCTGCTGTGGTCATCCCCGCCCGGGGGAGTCCAGCCGGGACGCCGCCCAGCGCCGGCTGGCGGAGGAATTCGGTTTCGCCACCACCCTGGAGGAATTCGCCCAACTGACCTACGAGGCCCGTGATCCAGCGTCGGGGCTCACGGAGCATGAATACCTGCACGTCTTTCGCGGCCGCTACCCCGGGGCCCCGCTCCCCAACCCGGAGGAGATCAGTGCCTGGCGCTGGGTGCCCCTGGCCCGGGTCGAGCGCCTGCTGCGACGCCGGCCCCAGGCCTTCACCCCCTGGTTCGCCTTGCTCTTCCGTCGCCTCTTTGTCCAGAATCAGACCGGCTGGTAACCATTTAGACTCCCCTCTCCCCACCCCCCTCTCCCCAACCCTCCCCCACCAGGGGGGAGGGAGTAAGAGAATCAGCACCTTGTGCCGCTAAAGCCATCCTGGGGCGCGAGGGGGCTGAGCGATTACACCGGCTGAGCGTTTCTCGCCGGCTGAAAGATGGGCCCCTCCTCCTCTGCCCCAAAACCAAGGGGCGTCTGGTATATGCTTAACGCCTGACAGTTAACCCTGGCGCTCAGTCCTGGCTATTCCCGAGCATGTGACACTGGCGATGCGTCAGGTGCGCACCGGAGGCTGAACGACGGGTCGCCGCGCACTCTATCGGGCCGGCGGTATCGCATTTGAGGAGGTGTTCATGGGTAAGGCGCACATCGGAGTCATCGGGCTGGCGGTCATGGGCCGCAATCTAGTGCTCAACCTCAGCGATCATGGCAACCCGGTGGCGGTCTACAACCGCACCTGGGAGCGGACGCGGGACTTGCTGGTCGGCGAGGCGGCGGGGCGGGATATCCAGGGCTGTCCGACCCTGGCGGAGCTGGTCGCGGCCCTGCGTCACCCGCGGGTGGTGCTGCTGATGGTCAAGGCCGGGTCCGGGGTGGACGCGGTCATCGCTCAGCTCCTGCCGCTCCTGGCGCCTGGCGATGTCATCATGGACGGGGGCAACTCCCATTACGCCGACAGCTCCCGGCGCCATGCCCAGCTCCAGGCCGCCGGCCTGCACTTCGTCGGCCTGGGCGTCTCCGGGGGCGAGGAGGGGGCGCGCCACGGGCCCTCCCTGATGCCCGGCGGCGATCCAACTGCCTGGCCCCTGATCCGTGGCCTCCTCCAGCCCATCGCCGCCCAGGTCGAGGGCCAGCCTCACCTTTGCCCGCTGGAACCAGGGGGTGCTGGCGTCCTACCTGATCGAGATCACCGCCGCCATCCTCGCCGTGCGCGACGCGGATGGCATCCCCCGGGTCGAGCGCATCCGCGATAGCGCCGGTCAGAAGGGCACCGGCCAGTGGACGGCGGTGGACGCCCTGGAGTTGGGCGTGCCCCTGACCCTGATCGGCGAGGCCGTCAATGCCCGCTACCTCTCCACCCTCCAAGAGGAGCGCGAGCGAGCGGCGGCGGTCTTCCCCGCCAGCCGCACCGGGACGGCGGCCTTAGCCGGAGCGATCCCGGCAGTGGGAACGACTTCAGCGGCCGGATCGATCCCGGCGGCGGGAACAACTTCAGCGGGCGGATCGATCCCGGCGGCGGGAACGACCCCAGCGGCCGAAATGACCCCGGCAGCCGTCATAACCTCAGGGGGCATGACCCCAGGCCAGGAGAACGTCTCCGGGCCAGTATCCACCGGCGAGGCGGTCTCCGGCGCCCCACAGACTCCCGGGGAAGGCTCCTGGGTCCAGGCAGTCCAGGACGCCCTCTACGCCGCCAAGCTGGTCTCCTACGCCCAGGGCTTCATGCTGCTGCGCGCCGCCAGCCAGCGCTTTGGCTGGAACCTGGCCTACGGCGACATCGCCCTCCTGTGGCGTGGTGGCTGCATCATCCGCAGTCGCTTCCTGGGGGACATCAAGCGCGCCTTCGAGCGTAACCCGGACCTGGAGAACCTGCTCCTCGACGACTTCTTCGCCGCCGCCATCCGCCGGGCCGAGCCTGGCTGGCGCCGGGCGGTCACCCTGGGCATCCAGCACGGCATCCCCCTGCCGGCCTGCTCCGCCGCCCTGGCCTTCTTCGACGGCTACCGTCGCGCCCGCCTGCCGGCCAACCTGCTTCAGGCCCAGCGTGATTATTTTGGCGCCCATGGCTATGGCCGCCTCGATGCCCCCGCCGGCCAGCGCTTCCATACCGACTGGGCGGGTGACCGCCAGGAGCGGACCCTCGATGAGTGAGGACTGCGCCTTCGTCATCTTCGGGGCCACCGGCAACCTGGCCCTGACCAAGCTGCTGCCGGCTTTGTACCACCTCGACCAGGCCGGGCGCCTGGCGGCGGGCCTGCGCATCCTCTGCTCCGGCCGCCGGCCCTTCACCGACGAGGAATGGCGGGGCCAGGTGCGCGAGGCCCTCGCCGCCAAGGCCCGCGGTGGTCTGGACCCAGCCCTCTTCGACCGCTTCACCCGGCGCATCGAGTACCTGCGCGGCGACCTGGAGGATGCCGAGCTGTACCGCCGGCTGGGCGACAAACTGACGCTGGAGGGGCCGGGCAATGTCGCCTTCTACATGTCCGTCGGTCCCGAGCACTATGGCCCGGTCATCACCCGGCTGGGCGAGGCGGGCCTCCTCGACGAAGCCGCCGGTTGGCGGCGGGTGGTCATTGAAAAGCCCTTCGGCCATGACCTGTCCAGCGCCGCCGACCTGCAACGGCGCATTGGCCGCCACCTCCAGGAGCGGCAGATCTACCGCATCGATCATTACCTGGGCAAGGCGACGGTGCAGAACGTACTGGTGTTCCGTTTCGCCAATCTGCTGCTGGAGCCGGTGTGGAATCGCCACCACATCGACCATGTCCAGATCACCCACTCCGAGACCCTGGGGGTGGGGACGCGCGGCGGTTTTTACGACACCACCGGCGCCCTGCGCGACATGATCCAGAGCCACCTGCTCCAGCTCCTGACCCTGGTGGCCATGGAGCCGCCGGTCTCCATGGAGGCGGAGGCCCTGCGCGACGAAAAGGTCAAGGTGCTCAAGTCGGTACGGCCCATCACCAAGTCCGCCGTCCACGCCCAGGCCTTCCGCGCCCAGTATGCCGCCGGCACCGTCGGTGGCCAGCCGGTGCCGGCCTACGTCCAGGAGGAGCGCGTCGCCCCGCGCAGCGTCACCGAGACCTACGCCGCCCTCAAGCTCTACGTCGACAACTGGCGCTGGCGCGGCGTGCCCTTCTATCTGCGCACCGGCAAGCGCATGGCCGAGGCGCGCTCCATGGTCGCCATCCGCTTCCGTCACCCGCCCATGCAACTCTTCCGCGGCACGCCGGTGGAGTGCATGGATCCCAACTGGGTCCTGCTCGGCATCCAGCCCGAGGAGAGTCTGCGCATCCAGCTCACCGCCAAGCAGCCGGGCCTGGAGATGCGCACCCGCCAGATCAGCCTCGACGCCCAGTTCCGCGGCGGCCAGGCGGAGGTGACCGAGGCCTACGAGGACCTGCTGCTGGACGTCATCCGTGGCGACCGCTCCCTCTTCCTGCGCTATGACGAGGTCGAGCACGCCTGGCGTGTGGTGGAGCCGGTCCTGGACGTCTGGGCCGTGGAGCGGGAGTACATCCCGACCTACCCCGCCGGCAGTTGGGGACCCAGGGAATCCCGGCGCCTGTTCGACAAGGAGGAGCACCGCTGGCGGCACACCCTGGAGCCCAATGAGGTGATGGATTGATGTCCGATTCCCCTTACCACACGAGCCTGAAGCCCATGAAGCTCATGAAGCCCACGAAACACCTGGTTCCCCTGCTCACCACCCTGGCCCTGTCCCTGAGTCAGGTCAGCGCCCTTCGCGCTGACGACATCACCGACCAAATCGACACCGCCCGCGGCGCCTATGAACGCGGTGAGTTCCAGGCCAGTATTCAGGGGCTGCAATTCGTCATTGCCGCCATCCAGGAACGCGTCAATGCGTCCCTGGTGAAACTGCTGCCGGAGGCCCTCGCCGGCTGGTCGGCGGAGGAGCCCGAGGTCGTCTCCGGCGGCGTGGCGACGATGATCGTCGGTACCCAACTCTCGCGGAAATATCATCGGCCGGATGACGTCAGCCTAGAGATCAAGTTCACCGCCAATTCCCCCTTTATGCCCATGATGACGATGATGTTCTCCAACCCGATGCTGTTACAGAGCGAGCCCAACACCCGGATCTACACCCATGCCGGACGACGCGGCATTCTCAAGGAAGACCCGGCCGCCAAGCAGGTGGAGATCAGTCTGATGGGCGAGGGAAACCTGCTGATCCAGATCGAGGGCACGGGCATCACCAAGGCAGACGCGGAGGCCTATCTCAAGGCGCTTGATCTCGCCGCGGTGGAGAAGGCCTTTGCCGTGAAATGAGCGGGTAAGGCTGCTGCCATCGTGAGGCGTTCCGCCTGAACTGAGCAGTAGGCGTTGACACCCCCTGCTGCCTGAACTGTCTTAGGCCCGCCTCGCCACCGAGGGCGTGGAGAGACGGGCCAAGGGGTGTGTCAGCGTGGCATTTGCCAGCGCGAGCCTGGCCCTTACCAGCGGTAGCTGGGCTTATCACGCCCCGGACCATCATGCCAGTGCACGCGTGGCGGTTTGTGGCGCGGGGGTGATCCATGGTGATGATCCCAGCGCCGCCAGTCCCGATCATGCCAGTGGCGATGGTGGTCCCGTTTCCACCAGGGCTCGTAGTGCCTGTGGCGATCCCATCGGTCGCCGTCCCAATGGGCGAGGAGGGTAGCCGGACTCGTGCCGGCGGCGGATGGTGCCCAGGTAGGGGACGCCGACGGATCAATCAGGGTTGCCATGCTGGTACTGGAGATCGTCAGCCCAAAAGCCACCAGGACCGCTTTGAATTTGCTCTGCATCTCTGCCTCCTTCTGAATGGATGAAGCCATCTCGGCACGGTTGCCTTGGTGCGTGACCAGTGCGATGGCTGAGTCAGAAATTAGGCCGTCAATGCCAGGGGGTCAACGGCCCCAGGCGCGGTGTCTTGCTGTTTTCTTTATTCTTGCTAGGCACTTGCAATTTTGGCAATCCGCGGTTGCCGCCACCCCTGCCATCCAGGGCAGCGGTGGGGCAAACCCTTACTCCACCCCCAGCGCCTTGAACACGGCATCCACCGGGTCGGCATAGAAGGAAGTCTGGAACTTGGCGAACAGCTCGCCGGGGATACTGGGGATATCGCCAACGCTCGCCATTGGCAGCAGGATGCGCTTGGCACCGGAGTCGAAGGCCACCTGCAGGCACCCGGCCAGGTTCTCGACCGGGATCACGCTGCCGCCAAGGCTCATGTCGCCGAGCACGACGAGCTGAGCCTGGGCGGGTTTCCCCAGCACGCCGGAGCAGAGGGCGACGAAGCTCGGCAACGTCATGGCCTTGGTGGCCCCGGTGTTGTGCAGTTCCACCGTGTGCAGGTGGTAGTCATGGTCGCCGGCCTTGGCCAGCCCGCTGACGCGGGTCAGGTTGGCCTTGAAGTAGTCGAAAGCGACCTTGACGGATTCCTTGGCGGTGCTGTTGGTCCCCAGCCCCGAGGTGTTGAACCGGCCATTACCCGCCGTCGTCTGGGTCTCCAGCCGATACAGCCCTTGGTGCCCACCGCTACCGGTGGCAACGGTGTGGAGCACGCCGGGATTCAAGGGCCCGCTGGGGATCAGCTTGTCACCGCCCTGTTCCGGCACGCTGACGAAGGTCTCCTCCCGCGTCTCCTGATCGATGTAGGAGAAGTGCACGTCGAAGAACTCCATGCCGCCGATCTTCTTCAATTGCTCCTTCACCCGGCGGCGGGTCTCCAACGCATAGGTCAGGCAGCGGCGCGTGGCTTCCTTATCAAAGTCGCCGGCCGGATAGAGCAGTTTCAGCAACCCGGAGACCGTCCGGCGCACGGCGATGGTATCGCGCTGGTTCAGATCCCGGCCGAGCTTGAACCAGCGGTCGATGGCGTCGGAGAAGTTGCGCTTGCGCATCTCGCGCATGAACTCGGCGAGATAATCGGTGATCAGCCCATACTGGTTGGTGAAGAACTCCGGACGCATCTTGGGCACTTCCCAGCCCGGGATATAGGCATGGAAGCGATCGAAGAAGGCCGAATCGATCATGGGCTCCGGGAAGGGGGCCAGCAGATGGCTAGTCTTCACCAGGGTGTCCACGGGCTGGTTGATATTGCCGACGAAGACCATGCTGGCCGAGGCCTGGATCGCGTCCTTGCCGCGGGCGAATGAGCCCGAGGCCATGAAGTCCTTCATGATCTGCACGCCGTCCTTGTCCTTGAAGGAAATGCCGGCCACCTCGTCGAAGGCCACCAGATCCCAAAGGCCGACCAGTCCCACCGTCCGGCGGGCCATGTTGTAAAAGAGATTGGCCACCGTGGTCTGGCCGCCGGAGATCAGGATGCTGTTTGGGCTGATCTCCTTGTAGATGTGGCTCTTGCCGGTGCCGCGGGGTCCCAGTTCGCAGGCGTTGTAGTTGTTCTCGACGAAGGGCACCATGCGCGCCAGCAGATGCCATTTCACGCGCTCGTCCAGATTGGCCGGCTCCATGCCGGTAGAGCGGCACAGCACGTCCAGCCATTGCCCCTCGCTAAAGCCACGCCGGCCCTCGAACAGGGCCTCCAGATCCATGTTCGGCATCTGGATGGGCTTGAGGTCGCTGATAGTGAAGGGCGAGCCCTTGCTACCCTCCTCGAAGAAGTAATGCAGGGTGACGATGCACCAGATGCCCCCCACCAGCAGCTTTTCGAACTGCTTGACGTAGCTCCCCGGGATCTCCGCGTCCTTGATCCCCAGGTTGGAGATCAGGGCCTCGTAGAGATCGCGGCGCTCGTTGAGCCGCACCGTCACCTTGTCGATGACCTTGTAGCTGCCGCGCTCCTTGATCTTGGACTTGACCTTCTCCGCCTCGTCCGGGCGCACGTAGTTGTCGGTCAGGATGGTCTTGACCGTCTCCAGGCCGTCGCGGATGGTCTCCTCGTCGTCGGAGGCGCAGTACATGCCGAGCAGATACTCCAGCACGTACACCGGCACATTGGCGCCTTCCTTGATCAGCTTGGTCAGGTCCTTACGGACGACCTTGCCGGCGAAGTGGCGGGTCAGCAGGGCGTCGAGGCTGGGGTCAGAAGTCATTGGTGAAGGCCAGGTCGATGGTGACATCAAAGCGCGCGTCCTCCACGCCGGTCTCGGCATCGCGCAGGATCAACTGATAGACCCGCTTGCGGTCGAACTGGCGCCCGAGCAGGGTCAGGCTGACCGTCTTCTGCCACTGGTTCATGTCCGGCGAGGTGCTGTCGAAGGTCAGCGTCTCGACATTGGTCACCGGCTCGGCGCCGTCATAGAGGGCGATCTTGAGCGTCGTCGGCTTGACCCGCTCCCTGACCGGCTCGGTCTGGATGAGCTGGAAGCGGTGGCGGTTGGTGGTGACCTTGAAGTTGGTGCCCAGCACGCTGACCCGCACCTGGCGGGTCCTGGTGACGACGGCCTTTTCGTCGCGCAGGTGCTGCACGCGGATCAGCGGCACCGCGATCTCCTGCGGCATGGCGCCACCATGGACGAAGCGCGCGCCGCCGACGAAATGGAAGCGGTTGGCGCCCTTGGGCACCCAGAACTCCATATCGCCGCCGGCACCGGCGGTGACCGCGGTCGAGCCATGGAAGGCCTTGTCGTGGTCGCCAAGGGCGCGGCCGAGCAGATAGCGCTTCTTCGCGATCAGGGTGCCGGGCGGTTTCTCGTCCAGGCTGTTCTTGTCGGTCACCCCCGGCGGGCTGTGCTGGAACAGGAAGCCATGATCGGCCGTGATCAGCACCTGGCTGCCGTTCAGGCTGTTGATGATCTTCAGGGTCAGATCCGCCAGCTCGTCGATGGCCTGGCGCACGGCCTGGAAGGTCTGCGCCTCGGTGGCGGGCCTGTCGCCGATGGCATCCACTTGGTCATGATAGATGTAGACCACGCGATGGGGCTTGACGAAGGCACGGCCCTCGTCCTTCTTCATGGCCGTGAAGGCGTCGGCCTTCACCGCTACGCCCTGCACCGCGGCCAGCACCTTGGCGCGCTGCTCCAAGGAGCCGCAGGGCTGGCCATCGACGCGCAACACGCCGCCGGCGTCGTACTCCAGGGTGCGGTGCGGCAGCAGCGCCGCCATGCCGAGCCCGGTATGGGACGGCAGCACGCCGAGCAGGGCGGACAGCCGGGCGTCGATGCGGTAGCGGCCGTTAAGCTGCTCGGTCAGTTCCCGGGCGGCCTCGTAGCGGAAGGCGTCGCTGATGATGACGAAGACCCGCCGGTCACCGCCCCTGGCCAGCAGGGGCGCCACCTCGGTGTCGAAGAAACGCGGCTGATTGCCGACCCCGTCGAGGCGCCAGCGCGCCAGCAGGCCGTTCGCCAGGACCTGGTTCCAGGCCAGCCCCAGCTCGGCGATGAAGCCGGTGCCATAGACCTGCTCGACCCGCTCGCGCAACTCCTTGAGGATGTCCCAGCCGCGGGACTCGGCCTCGTCGGCGGCCTCCCGGAAGTGCCGATAGCCCTGATCGACGCGGTAAAGCCGCTCGGTGTAGGCGGCAAAGAGCGTCGCCGCGTCCATCCGCGTCAGGGTGCCGGCCAGGGCATTGCACTGGTCGAACAGCTCGGCGGCCTCCCGCAGGGCCTGATAGACCGCGTGCAGCGCCGGGCGCGGCGCGGCCGGGCGGTCGGGTAGCGCGGGGGTGGCCCAGTATCCGTCCTGGCGGCGCGCGGCCAGCTCGCGGATCGCGCGCGGCTTGATGGTCCGCTCCGTCTCCAGCACGCGGTCGCGCAGCCGGCTGGCGATGACCTGCTCCACCCGCAGGAAGGTCTTCACCTCCGCGAGGTCCTCCATCTCCAGCCTGGCCAGCACCTGATCGAGCCTGATCGCCTCCGCCACGGCCGCGGACAGCCGCTCATAGGAGGCACCACGGGCGCTGCTGTCGCGCCATTGCGCCAGGCACACCACGGCATTCGCCTGACCCTGCCGGGGCAGCACCAGAGGCGCCAGTCCCTCCGGCAGCGCGGCGCGACAGGCATGGGCGAAGTCCGACACCAGCAGGCGCAGCAGCAGGTTCTTCAGCGTCGGTGCCTCCTCGCGCCAGCCGAAGTGCCGCGCGATCAGCGCCCAGAGGGCCTCCTGGACCCCGAAGCGCTCCAGCTCCGCCCAGACCGGGGGCAACCGGTCCAGATCGGCCTCGCCGCCGTCATCGGTCAAGGCGTCACCGCTGACATCGAGCATGCCATCGAACAGGGCGATCAGCACGCTGAAAGGCTCGGCCTGATCGGCCTTGACCAGCACGGCGATGATCTTGCGGTCGATGTCCAGCGCCTCGTCATCGGGGCTGATCAGCCGCTGCAGCCGCTCCAGCCGGTCACGGCTGGCGAAGAACCTGGACCGCTCGGCCAGATGGGCGCGCAAGGACTGCTGGGTCAGCCCGAGATCGGCCAGCAACATCGAGGCACGATCGGCGCTGAAGCTACCGCTGTACAGGCGGATGTCCAGCAGCCAGTCCTGCTCCGGCGCGGGCGGCGCGAAGGGGGCATAGAGCAGGTAGCGCCCGTTGGGGTCCTCCAGCTCCAGCCGCGCCTTGACCGCCAGCGTCGGGTGCTGGTCGAGGCGCAGCGTGGTGACATCGCCCAGGTTCAGGCCATCGAGGGTCTCGCCGAACGCCTGATCCGGGTCGTTCCAGAAGACGATGCGGTGCCCGTCCCGGCCAAAACGATCATCGAGGGCTTGCTGTATGCGTTGGGTGTCCATCGGTTGCTTGGCGAACGACAGGGGCTGGGTACAGATTCACATCAGCGACAAGGCCAGCACCAGATCACCAGGACTACAAATCATTCCAGACCTCATCATCGGTTGGATTGTCCCAAACGTGGGACATCACTGGCGCTTGAGCTTGCTGCAAATCCTTATCGGATGCTGACCTTAGGGCATATCTGTCTTCAATGAAGCCGACGAAATCGAGGACTTCACGCGCAAGCTCCTCTGGCAGTGTCCGGACTTCCTCATAGATCTGTTCAGCGATGGTCATGATTGCACTCTACATTTTGATGTAATTCGCTTTCCTCCCAGTCAGCCTGGTCAGCGCCAAACTGTAGGCAGGCCAGGATGTCATCAGGTTCCAACTCCGGGAAGTCGGCGATGATCTCCTCGATGGTCAGCCCAGCCGCGAGCAGGTCCAAAACGTCTTGGACCGTGATCCGCAAGCCCCGTATGCAAGGTTTACCACTGCGGGATAGCCGGAGTTATCGATACAGACCACACATCCTGTTAACTGATCGGGATTGCTCATCGCTGGGTTTTGGTCTTTTAGGATGAGAAGCTCTGGAACCATCGGATCTCCCACCGCACGCACTCAGCCAGACTCAACGAACGACAGACCAAGCGAGCGAATTGGTGCATCCCGAGTCAGAAAGATGCACTGCTCAGCGATGGCCGTTGCCAACAGCAGACGATCAAACGGATCTTCATGCGGCACGTCGAGGCACCGTAGGGCTTCGAGATGGGTACCTGTGATCGGAAGCAGTCGGAATCCTTGCCCGGACACGGCGACATCAAGAGGCGCATCAGGTAGCGGCAGCTTACCCTTGCGGTTCTTAAGGATCATCTCCCACAGGCTGACGGCGCTGACGACGATTTCCGAATCCTCTATGAGCTTGGCGGTATCGACGCCCAGCTTCGGAGAGCCAGTCATCCACCAGTACAGGAGATGGGTGTCGATGAGGTATTCCGGCTTGCCCATCAGTCGTCATCGCCGAGCAGAGAGCGGGCGATCTCCCGATTCACCTCCGGGCTATCCCAGTCTTCGGCCGGCTCGTTCAGGTGTGCCCAAGCGCCAGGTCGGCGCCGTCCGTCCTTCGTGGCAGTGACCGATTCTGCCGACGACGGCCCATCCATCGGCCACAGAATGATCTCAGTTTTGCCGTGGCGCAGCTCCTTCGGGATCGGGATCGAATCCGGCGTGTCATCGTAGATGATTCTGATGGGTTGCATTTTAGTGGTGAGTGGTTGGTCAGTAAGTTGGGAAGTCAAGAAGTCAAGAAGTCGGGCTATGCTTCTTCTTCACTTCTTCATCCGTATGCAAGGTTTACCACCAGGCTTGCCAGGCATCCAGGGTGATGCGCTGGTCGGCGTAGTGGCGCAGCTTTTCGAGCTGTTTGGGCAGGGTTTCGCACACCTTCGATTGGAGCAAAGTACAGAAATCGAGGTCCTGGCGGGGGCTGTCCGCGCCCAAATCTGCGTCGGTGATATCGTCCGGAAAGTCGGCACTCAATCCGCCAGCGACCGTGGCCAAGAACGCCTCGGTATCGTCCTGCTCGGCACCTTTGGGCAATCGGACACCATAGCGATATTCCAGGAACTCGATGTAGCTCAGCACCTCGCGGGCTGCTTGGTCGGGAAGCCGCCGGCTATGGGCATAGATGATCTCTGCGATTGACATGGTCAGGGAGTCGCAATGAGGGGTGATGGGGGACGGCTAATCCGCGCTCGTGCCGGTCACGGCCTTGACCTCGGCGAGCAGGTCGCCGAACTTGCCATAGTTCACCTTCACGCCGTCGTCCAGGTCCAGCGCGATGCGTTGGTCGGCGTAGTGGCGCAGTTGCTCGTCGAAGCGGCGCAGCTCTTCGAGCTGTTTGGTCAGGGTGTCGCGTTCCTTCTGCAGGCGCTTGGCCTGGGCCGAGCTGCTGGCGGCCTGGATGTCGTCGGCGAGGCTGTCGATGCGGGCGGCCATCTTGCTCTGCAGCGGCACCACGTATTCCATGCGCATCCGCGCCAGGGTGCCGGCGTGGTAGCGGTGCAGATAAACCAGGCACTGAAAGGCCTTCTGCCTGCCGCTGGAGAAGCACCAGTAGATCGGGCGCTTCTTGTAGGTCTGCAGGTGGTCCTTGTAGAACTTGTCGGCGATGTAGCGGCGGATGGTTTCCTCGGGCGTCTCGCTACCCTTGGTCCCCAGGCTCTCGGCCAGCCAGGCCAGGTTTTCGGCCAGGGTGTCCGGCCCCCATACGGCTTGCAGGAACTCGCTCACGCGGGCCGGCACATCGTCCTCAAACCAGTGCTCGTCGGTGATGGGCAGGATGCCGTCTGCGTCCGCCGGGAAGCGGGTATAGCGGCTGGGCTCGAAGCCGACATTGCCGGCGTGGGCGTAGATCAGCCCCGGCTCGTCCAGACTGTAGCGGCCCATCATGCAGCCGATGGCGTAGGAGATCAGGCGCTGGCAGTCCTTCTCACGGTCTGCGCGGGCTAGGGTGATCTGGTCTTCGGGGACTTCGGGGGAGAGTTCGTCTTGGAGGCCGGAGGCGTTGATAAAGATACGGTTGTTTTCTTCTTCTATCCTCTTTATTGAATTTCTGCGTGACGAACAAATGCCTGCCCATGTGCTCCACGAATCTACGAGTCCTGAATTTGAATATCTCTTACCCAAAATAGACATGGTCTCAAAATCCCAAGACGTTTCAAATTCATCCCAATCGTGTTTTGAAATTTCAATAGCTGCATTTGCTAGCGTCTTGACTTCAGATCCAACATCGACAAATGGAATCTTCAAAATATTTCCGACTTCTATATTCATGGTCGCGCTGACGAGGCGCAAAAAATAGTCTGCAGAGTTTGTGCACAATAGCGCTTGCACCACTACAGCATCAACAATTTCAGACTTCACAAATGCACTTGATCCAGGCGTCACGAACATGAATCCAGGTGGACTGTAACGAACACCTAATTTGCTGGAGCTCAGGGCACTCCATGTGATGGATTCTTGAAAACCAAATTCACCGTTGTAGTTATGCGAGCGAATCCGACCAGTCGCGGGATCAGTCAAGGACTTGACTTCAGAACCATCATTTTCCCAATTCAAAAGTGTGTCGTTATTTCCATACCATTTTCTAAAATCACCGCCCTTGTTACACGGGAACCATTTCTTTCCTGAATTTATAGATTCTGCGTTGCTCCGAACCCCAAAGCCGACTTTGCTTATATCAACTTCATGCCAGTAACGAATGAATCGTGAATTGTCACCCGATGCCAATGCGATCCTTGCATCCACTACATTGTTCAAAGAGATACCAGTTTCAAAGGTCTTTATTACTGATTTTGAAGCCCAATACGCCACCGGACTCCCCGGAATTTTCTTGAAATCATCCGGCTTCGCGGTGTAGAACCAGCCGCAGCTCTTGTTTTGAATCGCCTCTAGTGTCTTTGGCCCTTGCTGGTCAGCCCCCCGGAAGTCCGACAAGCGTACATAGGAGCCAACAAACTCAGCAACATGCTGCTTGCCCAAGGTGAAGGTACAGATGGGCACAGTGGCACCTTCAAAGCCGGAATACTCCAGCTGCACCAGGCTGGTTAGCGTGGCGTTGTCGATAAAGTAAGTACGCAGTTCCTCATAGGATGTAATGAACATCCAAACAAAAGGCGACATGAAACCCAACTGCCCCGATGGCTTGGCCAGCGATAGATCGCGGATCATGAAGGCCGAAAAAAGGTCTTTTTCGTAGCTTTCGTAGTTGTCCTTCAAGAAACTTTTCAGTGTTGCCGTCAGGAACTTGCCACCCATGTAAGGCGGGTTCGCC
>JAGVUH010000342.1 GCA_019136395.1 Gammaproteobacteria bacterium | reverse complement strand
GGTCTGAGTGACTTCTACTTCCCCTACCTGGAGCGCCTGCACCTGGCCCTGACCGAGCGGACGGGGGGCCCGGTCGCCACCGGCAGCAGTTGGCGGGACGGTGAGCGCTGGCTGTGGGTGCGCCTGCCGGGCCGGGATCAGTCCCGGTGGATCGGCTTCCCCCGGGAACGGGTGCAGAGCCGGCCCTTCGAGGGCCTGACCCTGGTGATCCTCATCGCCCTCGTCCTGGTCGTCGGCACCGCCGCCCTCCTGGCGCGCCGCGTGACCAAGCCCCTGGAACGGCTGTCCGCGGCGGCGGAAGCCGTCGCCCAGGGCTTCTCGCCCCAGCCCCTGCCGGAGACGGGGCCCCGGGAACTGGCCAGCCTGGCGCGTCAGTTCAACCACATGAGCCAGCAGGTCCGGGAGTTGCTGGCCAACCGCACCCTGCTCCTGGCGGGGATCTCCCACGACCTGCGCACCCCCCTCACCCGCCTGCGCCTGGCCCTGGAGATGTTGCCCCCCGATCCCGCCTGGCGGGAACTGACGGAGCGCATGGAGCGGGATCTGGAGGAGATGAACGACCTCCTGGCCCAGGCGGGGGAACTGGGGCGGAGTCTGGGCCGGGGCGAACCGCGGTGGATCGACCTGGCCGGGCTGATCGGCGATCTGTGTCAAGGCCACCCCCGACTCCGGTGGGCCGGCACCGCCCCCTGCCCGTGGCGCCTCGATCCCCTCGCCCTGCGGCGCATCCTCGGCAACCTGATCGAGAACGCCCTGCGCTACAGCACGGCGACGGTGGAGATTGAGCTGACCTGTGGTCCCCGACCCGAGATCCAGGTCCTGGATCGTGGTCCCGGCATCCCCGCGGCGGAGCTGGAGGCGGTCTTTCGCCCCTTCTACCGCCTGGAGAGCTCCCGCAGCCGGGCCACGGGGGGCAGCGGCCTGGGGCTGGCCGTCTGTCGCCAACTGGCCCAGGCCAACGGCATCGACCTGCGCCTGGCGGAGCGCCCCGGCGGGGGCCTGGTCGCCAGACTGCTGCTCGGTCGCGCGCCGGCGGGGACGCCATCCGCCGATCCGGCGGCGAATCCGGTTGACGCCGCCCCCGGCACTGCCTAAATTCCGTCCGACCCTGAATCCGCGCCAAGACGGACGCCGCGATCCTCCGGCCGGCCCTCGCGACCGGCCGAACCCCGACAGACCTTACCACCCAGCGGAGCCTCATCGAGATGTTGCAGCCCGGCGATCCCGCCCCCCCCCTTCTCCCTGCCCGACGCGGACATGGACCGCTTCCATCTGGACGGCCTTAAGGGCCGCAAGAAGCTGGTCCTGTATTTCTATCCCAAGGACGACACCCCGGGATGCACGATGGAGGCCCTGGAATTCACCGATCTCCAGCCGGAGTTCGAGGCCCTGGGGACCGAGGTCATCGGCATCAGCCGGGACAATTGCGTCAGCCACGGCGCCTTCCGCGACAAGCATGGCATCAACGTCCGGCTGCTGGCGGACACCGAGGGCGAGGTCTGCCAGGCCTACGGCGTCTGGCAGGAGCGGGAGCGCCAGGGCGAGAAGCGCCTCGGCATCGTCCGCTCCACCTTCCTCATCGACCAGGCCGGGGTCATCCGCCAGGCCCTCTACGACGTCAAGCCCAAGGGCCACGCCGCCCAGGTCCTGGAACTTCTCCGGGCGCTGTGACCAGCCCCCGGGGGAGACCGCCGGGATAGGGCCAGGGACATGAATCTGCGCGGCGCCATCCTCCTCTTTCTCCTGCTCTTTGGGCTCACCCCCCTGGTCATGGCGGTGGCCATCAATCTGCCGCTGGTCCTGGATCGGGTCGGGCTCTTCTATCAGAAGGCCTATCTGCAGAACCTGCGCGCCGACTTCCGTGACCTGGACCAGCACCTGGCCAGCCGGCACGAGATGATCCGCCTGCTGGCCAAGCTGCCGGAGCCGGGCCTGATCCTCGGCGAGCAGGGCGACGAGGCGCAGATCGACCAGGCCCGGGCCCGCTACACCGGCTGGATCAACCAGATCCTGGCCGAACAGCAGGACATCGTGCAGCTCCTCTTTCTCGATGACGAGGCCCAGGAGCGCTTCTGGCTGGAGCGCGATGCCAAGACCCAGGAGTGGCGCCCCACGGCCCAGTTACCGGACCGCCCCCCCGAGGAACTGCTCGGCGCCGGTCTGCGCCTGCCCCCCGGTGAAGTCCTGGTCAGCCGCATCCGCATCGACCCCGATGCCGGCAACCGGGACCCACGCCAGTTCATGCGCCTCAGCCTGGTGAGCGCCATCGCCCGGGCCCCCCAGGCGCCGCCCGACGGGCTGGTGGTGATGAATATCGACGTCGGCGGCATGGCCCAGTTCTACCGCGACACCTTCTGGGTCACCGACCGGGGACGCTACCTCCGCCCCGGTCAGCCCTGGCGCGACGAGGCCCTGGCCTTCGCCGATTTTCCCGGGCTGGAGCAACTCTTCGCCCAGCAGATGCCCGGGCTCTGGCGTGGCGAGCGGGGTGCCCAGATCTTCTGGGTGCCCATGTTCGTCACCGAGGACAGCCGCCCCCTCTGGGTGGGGCGGGCGGTGGACCCCTCGCCGCTGGACAGCTTTCGCAACGCCCTGGTCCTGCGCGTCGCCGGCGTCATCCTGGTGCTGATCCTGGCGGTGATGATCACCGCCGGCTGGTTTGCCCGCCGGCTGGAACGGATGGGCCGCGAATTGACGGCGGGCGTGGACCGGGTGGTGCGCTCCGGCGAGGAGGTCCGCTTCAGTTGGCAAGGCCCCTTGGAGGTGCGGGCCTTCGGCGCCAAACTCACCGCCCTGGCCCACAATCACGCCGAGTACCTGCGCGGCGCCCGCGCCCATACCGAGGAACTGGAACGTTCCAATCGCTACAAGTCCGAGTTCCTGGCCAACGTCAGCCACGAACTGCGCACCCCGCTGAACTCCATCCTACTGTTGTCGAAGATGCTGGCCGAGGACAAGGCCGCCCTCCCCCCCCATCAGCAGCGCCAGGCGCGGATCATCCATGCCGCGGGCCGCGACCTGCGCGCCCTGATCGACGACATCCTCGACCTCTCGCGCATCGAGGCCGGCAAGCTCAATCTCAATCTGGGCTGGCTGGAGCCGCGGGACATGGCCGCGGAGGTCCTGGAACTGATGGCCCCCCAGTTCGTCGACAAGGGCCTTGATCTGCGCCTGGAGGTGGCGGCGGACGCGCCGGCGCGCATCCATAGCGACCGGGACAAGTTGCGCCAGATCCTCAAGAATTTCCTCGCCAACGCCGTCAAGTTCACCGAGACCGGTGGCGCGACCGTCACCATCGGCCGGGAGGCCAACGGCAACCTGAGCCTGAGCGTCACGGACACCGGGATCGGCATTCCCGCCGACAAGCACGCCCTGATCTTCGAGGCCTTCCAGCAGGCCGATGGCTCGACCCGCCGCCGTTACGGGGGCACCGGGCTGGGGTTGACCATCAGCCGGGAGCTGGCGCGGCGGCTGGGCGGCGGCATCCGGGTGGAGAGCCGGGAAGGCCAGGGGGCACGCTTCACCCTCTGGCTGCCGGTCGAAGCCGACGCCCACACCGAGGTGACGGACAATCTGGCGGTCGCCGAGGCGGCGGCGGAGCCGGGCCCGTTCCCGGGCCCGACGCCCGTCATGGCCCCGGCGGAGACCGGGGCGGGGCTCGACTACCAGGGCCGCTGGGTGCTGCTGGTGGAGCGGGACGCCGCCAGCCTGGTGACCGAGACCCGCCTGCTGGCGTCCTTCGGCCTGCGGATCGAGATGGCCGCGGACCTGGAGGAGGCCCAGGAGACCCTCGGCGAGGAGCCTGGCTGCGCCCTGATCCTGCTGGCCGAGATGGTGTCCCCGGCGAATACCTGTGATACGATCAAGGCAATTCGCGCCTGGGCGCCGGCGGCGCGCCTGCCCCTCGTCGTCATCGGTCGGACCGGAGCGCCGGAGGCCTATGATCGCTATCTCGCGGCCGGCGCCGATGACCTGATCGCCAAGCCCATGACAACCGCCCGGCTAGGAGCGGTCCTCACGGCCACCCTGGGCCCGGTAGTCCCTCGGAACCCGCAAGACACGGTATGAACCAGACGGTATGAACCGCTATTCCGGCTTCAAGATCCTCATCGTCGACGACAACCCCCACAACCTCTTCACCTTGCGGGCGTTGCTCGAGGCGCAAATGGACATCGCCATCCTGGAGGCCAGTTCCGGCCAGCAGGCCATCGACCTGACCCTCAACCATCCGGATATCGACCTCATCATCCTCGACGTGCAGATGCCGGACATGGACGGGTTCCAGACCGCCTCCCTGCTGAAGATGCGCAAGCGCACCCGGGACATTCCGATCATCTTCCTCACCGCCGCCTTCAAGTCCGAGGAATTCCAGCAGCGCGGCTACGCCATCGGCGCCGTGGACTATCTGCTCAAGCCCATCGAGGACAACCAGCTCATCAATAAGATCAGCACCTACTTCCGACTGATCGCGAAGGAGCGGGCCCTCAACCAGGAGCTGGAGCGGCAGGTGGCCGCGCGCACCGCCGAACTGGCCCAGGCCAAGCAGTACCTGGAGAACATCATCGCCCACATGGGCGAGGCCCTGCTGGTGCTGAACCCGGAGGGGGAGATCAAGTCCGCCAATCCCGCGGCCTGCCGCATGCTGGGCTATCCCGAACCGCGGTTGCTGGGCATGTCCATCGGCGACGTCTTCGAGGAGGAGGGCGATGAACAGGCCGGGGCCTTCATGGGCCTCTGGCTGGAGGCCCTGATCCGTACGGGGGCCCTCAGCAAGATCGCGGCCCGCTTCATCGCCAGCGACGGGCGGCGGGTGCCCATCCTCTTTTCCCGCACCGCCGTCCGCGACCCGGCGGGTGGCATCAGCGACATCATCTGCATCGCCAAGGACATGACGGGTTATGTCCGCGTCGAGCAGGACGAAGAAGAGGCGGCCGAGACCGTCCCGGAACCCATCTAGGAGCTGCCCATGACCGACCCAGACGAACCCTCCCTGCCGGAGGACGAGGAAAGCGCCCTCACCGCCAACGCCCTCAAGGCCATGGCCCATCCGTTGCGCTGGAAGATCATCTGTTCCCTGGGTGACCGGGAGCTGTCGGTCGGTGAGATCGTGGAGCGCACCGGCACCTCCCAAAGCAACATCTCCCAGCACCTGGAACAGTTGCGGAACAAGAACATCGTCGTCGCCCGCAAGGAGGCCAACCGTATCTTCTACCGCATCCGCAACCACCAGTTGCTGGATCTCATCGGTATCATGCGCGACGTCCTCTGTCCGGCGAACCTCGACGACCGCTATCCGCGCTAGCGTGAAAGTCATAGCAGTGACTTTCATCCGTTTCCACCTTCCAGGCCATTAGGGGCTGCCCATGCAAAGCATCGAATCGCTGATTTCCACCCTCTCGGGCTGGGTATGGGGCCCGCCCATGCTGATCCTGCTGGTCGGCACCGGCCTCTATCTGACCTTCCTGCTGCGTGGCATGCAATTCCGCGCCCTGGGTCACGCCTTTCGGCTGATCCTGGAAAAGGACCATGGGCATGAGGGCGATATCAGCCACTTCGGCGCCCTGATGACAGCCCTGGCGGCCACGGTGGGTATCGGCAATATCGTCGGCGTGGCGACGGCCATCACCCTGGGCGGTCCGGGGGCCGTCTTCTGGATGTGGATGACCGGCCTGGTGGGCATGGCCACCAAGTACTCCGAGGCGGTGCTGGCCCAGAAATACCGCGAGCGTGGCGACTTCGGCATGCGCGGAGGCCCCATGTACTACCTGGCCAAGGGCGCCAACCTGCCGGTCCTGGCCTGGTTCTTCGCCCTCTTCACCGCCATCGCCACCTTCGGCATCGGCAACATGACCCAGGCCAATGCCGTCGCGGGCATCTTCCATTCCACCTTCAGCATCGAGCCCTGGATCACCGGCGTCGTCCTGACCCTGCTCACCGGCATCGTCATCCTCGGCGGTATCCGCTCCATCGCCAACTTCACCTCCTTCCTGGTGCCCTTCATGATCCTGTGCTATGTCATCGCCTCCCTGGTGGTGCTGGCACTGAACGCCAGCGAGATCCCTGGCGCCCTCTCCCTGATCTTCTATCACGCCTTCAACCCCATCGCCGCCGGGGGCGGTTTCGCCGGCGCGGCGGTCGCGGCGGCCATCCGCTATGGCGTGGCCCGCGGCGTCTTCTCCAACGAGTCCGGACTGGGCTCGGCCCCCATCGCCGCCGCCGCCGCCCGCACCAAGGACCCGGTCAAGCAGGCCCTGGTCAGCATGACCCAGACCTTCATCGACACCCTGGTGGTCTGCACCATGACGGCCCTGGTCATCCTCACCGCCACCCCCTGGACCCAGGGCGTGGGCGCCGCCAGCCTCACCAGCCAGAGCTTCGCCGAGACCCTGGGCCACACCGGCGAGCTCATCGTCGCCATCGCCACCGCCCTCTTCGCCTACTCGACCATCCTCGGCTGGAGCTACTACGGCGAGAAGGCCATCGAGTACCTGACCAATTCCTTCGGTGGTATCGGTGCGGTGCGCCGGGCCATTCATGGCTACCGCCTGGTCTTCACAAGCGTCGTCGTCATCGGCGCCGTGATGCAACTGGACTTCGTCTGGAACTTCTCCGACCTGGCCAACGGCCTCATGGCCATCCCCAACCTCATCGCCCTGCTGCTACTGTCCAAGGTGATCAAGCAGGAGACGGAACGCTATTTCAACACCTTGAAATGACTTACCCCGCCAGCGGGTAATGGCTCGGGCACGAACTTGGCCACCACCGTGCTCTCGCCGGAGAGCGCGATCGGTTCGCACCGATGGGATCTGTGCCACAGGCCGTGGCACAAGGGCCAGACGAGGGATGACGGCGCTCACCCAACCTTCCTGCCGCTGCCTCAGGTCAATGGCTTGGCCGATGTCCCAGTAACCGCGGATCAGTTCGGCACTGACCGCTAGCACGGCGCACGTGAAGCAGGTAATGGAGATCAGGGAGTTTCGGGCTGAAGGCCATCACGCTGCCCCCTTCACGTTTAGCAGCGAGGCAAGCGGGCTGCCAGCCGCCAAAAAGGGCGCGAAGATCTCGCTGGCCAGGGCCAGTACCAGCCGGTTGTGCGCCAGCGCCCTGTCACGGGCGGTGCGGCACACTGCGGGTGGACAGGCGGTGATGACAAGCATCCGGCCGGTCGCCAATGGTTCGCGCTCTTCCGCCGTTGGACGGTAGGGTGACGGGGACTGGCTTCAACGTCGCGCGAGCCTCATGCCTTCGACGTGCCTATCCAGGCAGCCGAGATAATAAGAAAAGCATCAGGTCACTGTTGTGGATAGACTTTTTTCATTGTCCAGGCTCATTATCCAGCGTCAAAGATAAAGAAGAAGCCATATCGACGGCTCCGTCCGGGACCGGCTTGCGATACACCGTGTGGCGTTTACCGGCGGAATCATCGCGCAGCAACACCCCCTGTTCCACCCAGCGCTTGAGCATCTTCGAGGCTTTGAGGGTGTCCACTCCGGCGATCTGGCACAAGTCGCTATTGGCCAGCGCACCGTTTCGTTCCATCCAGTCGCTTACCTGTTCCCAGACCGGCGGGCGTTCCTCGTTGAGCAGGCTGACCACGACCGAAGGCTGGGAGGCATCGCGGTTCTCGCCGTAGAAAGGTGGGTACAGGTTGGCCGCGCGCATTTCGGCGAACATCATGCGCACCCCCTCGCCGGCATCCACATTGGGTGGTTCGGGAAATTCACGGAGGTTGCGGGCGATGAGCGGATTACGGGCGAAGGAACCGGCCTTGGCCACATTGGACGGGGTGATGGTGCCGGGAAACAGGCCAGGGCTTTCGATTTCGATGCGATTGTCGAAGATGCGAATCTGGATGTCGCGGTTCAAGCGGTAATCACGGTGGATCACGGCGTTGGTAATAGCCTCCTTGATTACCCGCACCGGGTAGCGATGCACCGTCCTGAAACCGGAGTCCGCCAGGGTAAGGCCCGCCGCCAGTTCATCCAGCATATAGGCACTGGTCTGGGCAATCTGCACCGGCAGTGCGCCGGAAACGGTCTTGGGCGGCTTCAGCAGGTTGGGCACCGCCCCCGGTTCGATGCGGTTGCCTCGGTAGTGGAACACCCGCACATCGGCCCGCGTCTGTTGCGCCGCCAGCAGGCCGCCCGGCTCGTCGGCGAACAGCAGCACCGCCGCCCGCACCGGCTGCAACTCGCCCGCTACGCGTTTCGCCAGACCGATGCGAAACAGCCGATCAGCAAGGTCGCCAGAGAGAAAACCCCGGTTGGCTGCGAAGCGATGCCAGGTGTCGGTTGCCAACAGCTCGAAAGGGATGGCGACCGGTTGGGATTCGGCGCTGATCACGCCGCGCCGGTAGGAGAGCTCGGTGATCTCGGCGGCGGACATCTCGCGGTTGCTGGCATCCAGCCGGAACCAGGTGCCATCGTCAAGGATGGAATGCACCTTTGGGCTTTGCGGCACGCTGAGCAACAGCACATGCCCCGCGTTGCCATCGCGCAGCCGGCAGGCCACCCGCACCCAGCGCAGATTCTCCACCGCCGGCAGCAGATGGTTCAGGGTCTTGCGGCGCAGCTCGTCCACCGCCTCAGGGTTTTCCTCCAGGCCATGGAGCCGATCCGGCCCCGTGGCCTTGGCAAGGTCGTCCAGACCCAGAGCCAGCGTGCCGCCGGCTGTATTGGCGAAGGCGCAAATTGTTTCCAGCGCCTTGCCCACCATCTTGCCGGACACCCGCTTGGACTCGAAGCGGACCGATTCCATCTGGGTCAGAAGGGTGGTGATCAGGGCCTCCGCCTGGGGGCCAGTGATTTCATCCACGATGATGTTCCTTTGGCTTATGCGGCAGAAAGTGGCCGGGGCATTCGCGGGTGGCGATGAGGCCGAGCAACGGTTCCGATAGCAGCGCCGTCTCGCCAACGCCGACTACTCGCGTGGCGATTTGAGGCCCGACACGCTGGGCGCAGTGGGGTGGCAAGGTAACGGGCGTGGGCTTCATTCTTCGTCTTCAGGGCCATCCGACTCGAAGTCGGTTTTCACGGTCTGGGCGGACAGGGTCACGGGATGCTATCAGGTGAGCATCGTATCCGACAGCCGCCGCTTGGGATTCCCCGCAAGGTGCACCAATCCGCCGGGAGCGGACACCTAAACTACGAAACGAACCCAACCTTCTGGGGCCGCGAAAAAAGGCCATTTTGCGAAACGAAGCCATTTCGCGCCCGCCGCGAATAGGGGCATTTTGCGAAACAACACCCCCCCGGGGCCGCGCCCCGCCCCTGTAGGCGCAGAAACTCGTTCAGGTTAGACTCCGCGGCGTGCCGAGAGCAGAGGCCGTTGACTTATTGGTGGCTTTCGACCCCGGGAAACAACCTAGCCCGGGGATAGTTGCGAATTTGCATGTGGTGACGCCTTGGGCGATCCCGATTAGGAAAATGCTCGATCTCGCCATCCCCGCTCTCGGCTTCCCGACAGCTGGTAGCGAGAGTAACCGATGACCTTACCTCACCGTGCGCAACCGCGGCGTCAGCCGCCCATGTCTGCCGTCCATCCCCATGCCGCCGGCATTGACGTCGGTGCGGAAAGCCATGTCGTGGCGGTGCCGCCGGCGTGCGACCCGGAGCCCGTCCGCAGCTTCCACGCCTTTACGAGTGATCTGCATCGCCAGGCCGACTGGCTGGTCACCTGCGGCATTGAGACCGTGGCCATGGAATCGACCGGCGTCTACTGGATCCCGCTCGACGAGATTCTGGAAGCGCGGGGTCTTCAGGTACTGTTGGCCAATGCCCGCACGGTCAAGCATGTTCCCGGGCGCAAGACCGATGTCAACGACGCCCAGTGGCTCCAACAATTGCATACGTATGGCTTGCTGCGGGGGAGTTTCCATCCGCCGGCCGAGATCGCGGCGCTGCGCGCCTATCTGCGCCAGCGCGAGCGGCTGCTCGATTATGCCGCCCAGCACGTGCAGCACATGCAGAAGGCGCTGACACAGGTGAACCTGAAGTTGCCGCAGGTGGTCGCTGACATCACCGGTCGGACCGGGATGCAGATCATCCGCGCCATCCTCGCCGGGACGCACGATCCGCGGGTGTTGGTGAACTTCCGTGACCGGCGTTGCCGGCGCAGCGTCGAGGAGATTGCCCACGCGCTGGAGGGCCACTACCGGCCGGAACATCTGTTCGCCTTGCAGCAGGCGGTCGCGCTCTACGACACCTATCAGGCGCAAATCGCCGCTTGCGACCAGCGGATCGAAGCCGCGTTGGCGCCGCTGCGGGCCCCCGAGCCACCGGCCGACCCCTTGCCGCCACCCACGGGCACGACCCGGCAGAAAAACGCCTTAGCCTTCGATGTGCGCGCGGCGCTCTATGGCATCGTCGGGGTGGATCTAACCCAGATTCACGGTCTGGGCACATCGCTGGCGCTCAAGCTGGTCGCCGAGTGCGGGACCGATCTCTCCGCCTGGCCGACGGCCAAACAGTTCGTCTCCTGGCTGTGCCTGTCACCCGGGAACAAGATCTCCGGCGGCAAGCTCCTGTCGGCCCGCACGCGCCGCACGTCGAACCGCGCCACTTCCCTGCTCCGCCTCGCGGCGGTCAGCGTCGGCAAGACCGAGAGCGCCCTCGGCGCCTTCTACCGCCGCCTGGCCATGCGCGTGGGCAAGGCCAAGGCCATTACCGCCACCGCACGCAAGTTGGCCATCCTGTTTTACAACACCGTGCGCCATGGCCGGGACTATCGCGATCCTGGCGCGAGCGCTTACGAAAACCGCCATCGCGAGCGGGTATTACACCACCTCGAACGGCGGGCCAGGCAACTCGGCTATGTCCTCGAACCGGCACCGGTGGCCGGAGTTTCTTAGGAAAGCCATTTTTTCCCAGAGGCGCGTTGCGTCATTCCCTTCAGTATCCACATGAAAGCGCAGCGGTTTCGGGAGGTGAAGCAGGTAAGGGAGGTGAGGAAGGGCCCCATCTTTCATGAGGCCGCCCGTCACCCGATCAGTCATCCTCCTCCTCGCTGATCTCGACCCACTCGCCCGGCAGGGCCAGGTGATCCGCGGCGGCCACGGCCTGGCCATCGATCACGGGCGCCAGAAGGCCGTAGCCGACCCGCCAGCGTAGCGTCCCCACCTGGACCGAGGCGGTCTTGGGGTTGAGTTTCAGCACCCGGCCAAAACGTTCCTGGCCATGGCGGTCCCTGAAGGCCACGTTATCGCCGACCTTGACGCTGTTGCGGTCCATCTTCCGCGGCTGGTGCGGGGCGATGGCCACATCCCGACCCTCCAAGTCGATGGTGGCATAGAGGACATTCCAGTATTTGCCATCGGCGAGGTTCTGAACCTCCGCCCGGGTACGGTTAAGGCGCAGCAATTTCGCCTCGTGCAGGCGATTTTCAGAACTGTCGAACCAGCGCAGGGTCTGCCCGACCCGCAGGTTGCGTTTGACTGCGGCGATGCGCGCCGGATCTTCGAGCTGGTTATGGATCGCCGAGCTGAGACGATAGAGATCGAAGAGACTGGCCTTGCCCAGCTCCTCAATGATGGTGGTGTAGTTCATTGGCGCGGTCTTCTTCGGCAAGTGGGACTGAGCGGGGCGGTAGGGCAGCCCCGAGGGGAGGACGGCTTATAGTCATCGCAGCTCAATTTTCGGTTTTCCGGATCGGGTAGCCTCCTGGCGGGGGACAACCTGAATACGTCCCTGTAGCTTGACGACCGCCTCCTTGCGGTCGACACCCCCACCAGCGGCTACCCGATCCTCCCCCATCGCCGGTGAAAACTGGAAGGGGACGTCTAAAGATTGGCGTCGGATCTCGACGGTGCTCAGTGTCCGACGGACTCCTGAGGCGTGGCCGGCGGCGTCGCGGGGATGGCCGGCGCCACGGCCTTCAGCTTCAAGGGCGAGACCTGGGGCAGGCCAGCGGCGGCGGCCATGACGTGAAAGAGCTGGGTGTTGTCGATGAGGTCGGTGCCGGGGTACCAGGCGCCCTCGACGGCGCTGAGCAGGGGGGCGGCCGCCGTGCCGGCGGCATAGAGGGGAACAGGTTCGTTGGTATGGTTGGTGGCCCCGTAGCTCACCTCCCCATCCGGATAGGTGCAGGGTTCCCGGCGATCGTAACCACAGGACCCCTGCGGCCTGGACGGCCTCGTGCAGGTCCCAGACGGTGCCGATCATGCGCCGAAAGTCATTGGCATGGTTCGCCCAGTCGATGTCGCCCTGCTCCGCCAGGAGGAAGAGACCATCGGGGTCCTGCGTCAGGACCCGCAGGGCGGCGAGCACGGCGTCCTTGAGGAGTGGATTCTCGACGGTGGCCCGGGTCAGGAGGGGCGTGCCAGGCAAGTCATGGGCCAGGGGTGACTCGAAGTTGCCCTGGGGCCCGCCAAAGAGGCCGAAGAGTTTCCGGCCGGTGCTGGCCGCAGCTTGTCCCGCCTCTAGCAGACTGACCGCGCCATCGACTCCGGGCTGACGTTCCACCATCAGGTAGGCCGGGTCGGCCTTGACCTGGGCATGGGTTTCCCGGGAGAGGTACTTGAAGGACG
>JAGVUH010000094.1 GCA_019136395.1 Gammaproteobacteria bacterium | reverse complement strand
CGCCAACGACCCCATGGCCGGGATGCTGGCAGATATTCTGCCCATCATCGGTCTGACGGCCCTGATCGACGGCTTCGCCTCCACCGGCATCCACCTGCTCAACCGCCAACTGGCCATGGCCCGGCTGGTCGCCCTGGATCTGCTGTCCTCCCTCATCTCCTACGCCGTGATCATCCTCTGGGCCTGGCTGAATCCCGAAATCTGGGCGATCGTGGCCGGTGGCCTGACCTACAGCCTGGTTCGGACCCTGCTCAGTCATGTCTGGAACCCCGGGGTCCGGGACCGCCTGGGCTGGGACCAGGACGCCTTCCGGGAGCTCTTCCACTTTGGACGCTGGGTGTTTCTGAGCACCCTGGTCACCTTCCTGGCCCGCAATCTGGACCGGCTGATGCTCGGCAAATTCGTGGCCATGACCCAGTTAGGCATCTACAGCCTGGCGATGACCTTTGCCCAGGTCGCCATCCAGGTCGCCGTTCAGCTCAGCGCCAAGGTCCTCTTCCCCCTGTTGAGCCGACTGCAAGATGATCCAGAACGCCTGGTCAACGCCTGCCTGCGCGCCCGCCGGCCGGTGCTCTGGCTGAGCGGCGCCTTCTGTTCCAGCTTCGCCCTGATCGCGCCGCTGTTCTTCGACACCCTCTACGACGACCGCTACGCCGAGGCCGGCACCCTGGCGCAATGGCTGTCCCTCTATGTCTGGACCCACATCCTCCTGGTCAGCATGGATCGTATCCCCCTGTCCCTGGGCCACCCCCGCGCCCTGTTCGTCGCCAACCTGGCGACCACCCTCACCCTGCCCCTCGCCCTGCCCGGCTACTGGTACCTGGGCCTGCCGGGTTTCATCCTGGGGATGACCCTGGCAAATCTGGTCGCGCTGGGTTACCTGATCCTGACCCTGCCCTGCGGCCGTGCCCCCATGACCTGGCAAAGCACCCTGTTCTCCCTGGGCTTCCTGCTCTATACCCTGCCACTGATCCTGCTGCTGAAAGACCCCCACCTTTTCGGCAGCCCGCTGTTGCAGGCGGGCATGGTCATGCTGGCGGCCAGCCTCCCGCCACTGGCCGGTATCGGCTACACCTGGAGGGCCCTACGTTCCAGGGCAAGCTGAACCGGCACCCGGCGGCCACCGGACCCGCTCAAGTCTGAGTACCCGCCTCAGCGCTGCAAACGCCAGAGTCCCTGGACGGCATCCAACCCCAGCACCGGCACCCAGTGGCCCTGGGATTCCAGCGCCCACATCACCTCGGGTCGAGGCCGAACCTGCCCGGTCGCCACCAGGGCTTCTGGCGGTTCCGCTACCCAGCCGGAGGCGTAGATCGCCCCGGAGGACGCTCGCTGAAGGGCCATGCCGGCAAGTTCGTCGGCGGGGAGGTTGCGCACGGCTAGGACTTCCGCCGCACCATAAAAGCGCACCATGGCATCGGAGAGATAGCCGCCGTTGGTCAGCACCAGGTCACCGGGCCGCAGTTGAGCGATCAGGTCGCGGTTCACCGCATACCAGTAGTCGCGCTCCCGGTCCTGCATCGGCTGGATGCTGCCGATGAGATTGGCGGTGGCGATGGCCAGGGTCAACACCCAGGCCAGATGCCGGCTCCAGGGGTCCCCCAGGGCCTGTAAGCGCAGCGCGACCAAGATGACCAGGAAGGGCAGGGGAAAGATCCAGAACTCGGGATTGGCCGGTTCCCACCAGGTGTTGAAGAGGGCATAGATCACCAGAACCGCCCAGGCCGTGCCCCGGACCCAGGTCCGTTCCGGCACCCCGGCGCTGGCTTCCGGTCTCGCCCTCAGCCAGACCAGGCGAACGGCCAGCACCAGGGTGGCGGGGACGGCGATGGCGAGCAACAGCAGATAGATTCCCACCCGGACCGGCCCCAGGGACGCCACCAGGAAGCCCTCTTCCAGCAGCAACTTACCGGGAAACAGGCGGCCAAAACCGGCCGCCAGGGCCTCGTTGGCGAACAGGGCATGGCCACCGATGACCGCCCGGCCGGCGCCGACCAGGGCCTTCAGCGGGCTGGTCGCCGTCCACTCGCTCCAGGCACCACCCGCGGCGTAACCGAGGATCCACTGCACCAGACCGGGCAGGGTACGCTGTCCGAATACCCCGACACCAGCCAGGACGTAACTGGCGAAGATCAGGACGACCGCCCCGCCGATGGCCAGGATAAAGCGCCCCAGGCTCCACCATCGCTCCGGCCCGGGCCGATCCCGCGTTACCAGCGCCAGCCCCAGGCTCAGGGTCAGCACGATGGCGAAGAGGGCATGCTGCTGATGCAGCAGGACCATCAGGGCCAAACCCAGTCCGAGCAGCAGCCAGTCACGACCGCGTTCCCGTTGAAGCAGGACCAGGGCCCGCTCCAGGCTGAAGAGGGCCAGGGCCAGCGGCAAGATATAGGTATCCGGGGCCATGGCGTAATGCCAGACAGCGAAGCTGCCCCCGGTGAAACCGACCGCGAGCAGCGCC
>JAGVUH010000064.1 GCA_019136395.1 Gammaproteobacteria bacterium | reverse complement strand
CGGCATGGCGCGGGCGGAGGACAACATCATCATCGGCAACACCGCCCTCTACGGGGCCATCGCCGGCGAGTGCTTCCTGCGCGGCGTCGCCGGCGAGCGCTTCGCCGTGCGCAACTCCGGGGCCACGGCGGTGGTCGAGGGGGTGGGCGACCACGGCTGCGAGTACATGACCGGCGGCCTGGTCGTCTGCCTCGGCCCCACCGGGCGCAACTTCGCCGCCGGCATGAGCGGTGGCATCGCCTACGTCCTCGACGAGGCCGGCGACTTCGCCCAGCGCTGCAACCAGGCCATGGTGGAGCTGGAGCCCATCCCCCCCGAGGACGCGGCCCTGGAGGCGCGCTACCACCAGGGCGGCGACCTGGCGGCCCACGGCCGGGTGGATGTCAGTCACGACCTGACCCGCTTCGACGCCATCCGCCTGCGCCAACTGGTGGAACGGCACCTGAGCGCGACCGGCAGTACCGTCGCCCGGCGCGTCCTGGATCAGTGGGCGGAACTGCTGCCCAGGTTCGTCAAGGTCATGCCGGTGGACTACCGCCGCGCCCTTACCCAGTTGTACGCCGAACAAGCCCAGGCCACCCAGGCCCTGGCCGCCTAGGAGGAGCACCGATCATGGGCAAGACCACCGGCTTCATGGAATACGCCCGCCAGGAGCGGGCCTACGCCCCGGTCGCGGACCGGCTCCAGCACTACCAGGAATTCGTCATCCCCCTGAGCGAGGGGGATGTCCGCCAGCAGGGCGCGCGCTGTATGGACTGTGGCATCCCGTTCTGCCACCAGGGCTGCCCGGTCAACAACCTGATCCCGGACTGGAACGACCTGGTCTATCGCGGCGACTGGCAGCGCGCCAGCGAGGTACTCCACGCCACCAACAACTTCCCGGAATTCACCGGGCGCATCTGCCCCGCCCCCTGCGAGGGGGCCTGCACCCTGAACATCGACGATCGCCCGGTCACCATCAAGACCATCGAGTGCGCCATCGTCGACCGCGCCTGGGAGGAAGGCTGGCTCCAGCCCCTGATCCCGGAGCACCGCAGCGGCCGGCGCGTGGCCATCGTCGGCTCCGGCCCCGCCGGCCTGGCCTGCGCCCAGCAACTGGCCCGGGTCGGGCACAAGGTGCACGTGTACGAGAAGGCCGACCGCATCGGTGGCCTGCTGCGCTACGGCATCCCCGACTTCAAGCTGGAGAAGTTCCACATCGACCGACGCATCGCCCAGATGCACGCCGAGGGGGTGGCCTTCCACACCCAGACCCACGTTGGCCGCGATCTGCCCGTCAGTCGCCTGCTGGACGACTTCGATGCCCTGGTCCTGGCCGGCGGCGCTGAGCAGCCCCGCGACCTGGCCATCCCCGGGCGCGACCTGGCCGGCATCCATTTCGCCCTCGACTTCCTCCAGCCCCAGAACCGCTGGGTGGCCGGCGACCGCAACGAGCTGATTTCCGCGGCGGGTCGGCGGGTGGTGGTGATCGGCGGCGGCGACACCGGTTCCGACTGCATCGGCACCTCCAACCGCCACGGGGCGGCCGCCATCACCCAGCTCGAGATCCTGCCCCGTCCACCGGACAAGGAGGACAAGGCCCTCACCTGGCCCCATTGGCCCAACCGCCTGCGCACTTCGTCCTCTCACGAGGAGGGCTGCGAGCGGATGTGGTCGGTATCGACCAAGGCCTTCCTCGATGACGGTCAGGGCCGGGTGCGGGCCATCGCCTGCGTGCGGGTCGAGTGGACCCGGGACGAGGGCGGCGCCTGGCGCATGAGCGAGGTGCCGGGGTCGGACTTCGAGTTGCCGGCCGACCTGGTCTTCCTCGCCATGGGCTTCATCCAGCCGGTGCGCGAGGGTCTGCTTGCCAGCCTGCGGGTGGAACTCGACGGCCGTGGCAACGTCCTGTCCCCCACCGAGGGTCCCCAGGCCTATCACACCTCGGTGCCCCGGGTCTTTACCGCCGGTGACATGCGTCGCGGCCAGTCCCTGGTGGTCTGGGCCATCCGTGAGGGCCGCCAGTGCGCCCGGGCGGTGGATGAGTATCTGATGGGCCGTTCGGATCTGCCGCGTTAGCGCCGGAGCGGCAACAGAGCCAGAGCATTTCATTCCGGCCGCATTTGGACTGCCGGCTAGAACGGGATCAGCAATGGATAAAAAAGGGGCGGTCCCCAAAGATGAGGCCGCCCCCCCGTTAGACCCTCGGGCCCCTATCGGGGCCCTGGGACCTAATTTCCTGGCAACAGGGTCTTAGACGCAGCCCTGGGCCAGCATGGCGTCGGACCTTGACGAAGCCGGCGATGTTGGCGCCCTTGACATAGTTGACGAAGCCGCCGTCGTCGCTGCCATAGCGCACGCAGTTGGCGTGAATGGACTTCATGATCTGATGGAGACGCATGTCGACCTCCTCGGCGGGCCAGCCGACGACCCCGGCGTTCTGGGTCATCTCCAGACCGGAGACCGAGACGCCACCGGCGTTGGCGGCCTTGCCCGGGCCATAGAGGATCTTGGCATGGAGGAAGACCTCCACGCCCTCTGGCGTGGTGGGCATGTTGGCGCCTTCGGAGACGCAGACGCAGCCATTGGCGACCAGGGTCTTGGCGTCGTTGACGTCGATCTCGTTCTGGGTGGCGCTGGGGAAGGCCAGGTCGCACTTGACCCCCCAGGGACGCTGGCCAGACAGGAACCGGGCGTTGGGATAGCGGTTGGCGTATTCGCTGATGCGGCCGCGGCGGACGTTCTTGAGGTCCATGACCCAGGCCAGCTTCTCGGCGTCGATACCATCCTCGTCGACGATGGTGCCGCCGGAGTCGGAGAGGGTGATGGGCTTGGCGCCGACGTGGAGGAGCTTCTCGACGGTGTATTGAGCGACGTTGCCGGAGCCGGAGACGGTGGCGACCTTGCCTTCGAGGCTCTCGCCGCGGGTGGCCATCATCTCCTGGGCGAAGTAAACGGCGCCGTAGCCGGTGGCCTCGGGACGGATCAGGGAGCCGCCGTAGGACAGGCCCTTGCCGGTGAGTACGCCGTTGAAGCGGTTGGCGATGCGCTTGTACTGGCCGAAGAGGTAGCCGATCTCGCGGCCACCGACGCCGATGTCACCGGCGGGGACGTCGGTGTCGGGGCCGATGTGGCGATAGAGCTCGGTCATGAAGGATTGGCAGAAGCGCATCACCTCGTTGTCGCTTTTGCCCTTGGGATCGAAATCGGAACCGCCCTTGCCGCCGCCCATGGACAGGGTGGTGAGGCTGTTCTTGAAGACCTGCTCTAAGGCCAGGAACTTGAGGACGCCCAGGTTGACGGTGGGATGGAAGCGCAGGCCACCCTTGTAGGGGCCGATGGCGCTGTTCATCTCGATGCGGTAGCCGCGGTTGATCTGGATCTGGCCCTGATCGTCGATCCAGGGCACGCGGAACAGGACCACGCGCTCTGGTTCGACCATGCGATCGAGGATGCGCGCCTGGCGATAGGCGCCGGAGGCCTCGTAGATTGGATAGACCGATTGCACGACCTCATGAACGGCCTGATGGAATTCGGGCTCATTGGGGTTCCTGGCCACGACCTCGGCCACGAACGCTTCGATTGCCTGTATATGAGAAGCCATAGTTTTTTAATGCGGGAAATACCCGTCTCAGTGGATAAAGGTGAATATCGCGCGGAGTAAATGGCCGCGCCGTCAAGCCATGATGGGCCAAGTCAAGCGCAGCGCGCGTTCCGAGCCTTTCAAGGGGAGCGAATGATAGGCTTTGAAGGCTTCCGGCGCAAGCGCATTCAATAGCAAGAGAGGTTGATGACGCAATGAGATGAAGACGTAAAGGGGCCTGGTGAAAAGATCTGGGTATCAGCTCCCGAAGGGGGGTTATGGGGGAATAAGATCCAGATTCTTAATGACTATTTTTCCTTTAAGAGCTTTTATTCAACCGGCTTTCATGCTGGAAGGAAGGCTTTTATTTAATTCATGCTTAATCAACTGATTGTCCCTACTGTTAGGGCGTTTAACGGGCCTCGTGGTGTTCTCTTTATATTTGGTTAAGCGCCATGTTGATCGGGTTTCAGATGGGCGTTTCGCGCCTTGCGTCAGGTGGGAATGGCATGGGAATGAGGTGTTGTGTTTATTCGCAACCGACGCCGTTGGGCCGCGCTCGCGCGCCAAGGGATGAATCCTCGATATCCCCGGATGGATAAGGTGTCCAGGTAACCGTGGTGCCCCCCTCTCCCCAAGGCTCCCCCACCAGGTGGCAGGGTATAAGAGAACCGGCGGCTTGCCCTAACGAGCACCACTGACGAGAGCGAAACGATAGTCTTATCGACGGCCTGGAACCGCGGGACGACCTCGTATTTGTTCAGAACCCTCGCGCACGATGAGGGTTTTGGTGGCACAAGGTGCTGACTTGCTTACTCTCTCCCCGCTGGTGGGGGAGGGTTGGGGAGAGGGGGTTTGAACGGGTACGCGACCTGACCAAGGTCGGTCAGGCCTTGAAACTGAATGAAGAGGGACCTTGTCCTGGCCTGGTCAACCCAACTGGCGCGCCAGCATGAAGGCCTCGGCGGCCTCGTGGCCAACGCTGGCGCCGCGCCAGCGGGCCAGGTAGGCGACGCCCTCGCGGGAGCGGGGATGGGGCCAGTCCCGCACCTCGGCCGCGTAGGCCGCGAGGGCGGCGAGCTTGCCGTCCAGGGTGGCGCCGATGTCCACGAACCAGTTGGGGGTGAAGGGGGTGCCGGAGCCGGGGGGCTGCCATTCGGTGCTGGAGGGC
>JAGVUH010000066.1 GCA_019136395.1 Gammaproteobacteria bacterium | reverse complement strand
CGGCCTGTCCATCAGCAAGCGCCTGGTGGAACTGATGGGTGGGGAGATCGGCGTCGACGCCATGGAGGGCGAGGGCAGTACCTTCTGGTTCACCCTGACCCTCGAACCGGCCGAGCCGGGTGAGGCGCTGGCCGCCCTGGCCGCCGCCGCGCCGGCCACCACCAGCCCCTATGAGATCACCGCGCCCCTGCGGGGCGCCGAGCTGCTGCTGGTGGAGGACAACCCCACCAACCAGCAGGTGGCCCTGGCCATCCTGGCTAAGATGGGTCTGCGCGTCACGGTGGCCAACCATGGCCGCGAGGCCCTGGAGCTTCTCCAGGCCCAGCGCTTCGATCTGGTACTGATGGATATGCACATGCCGGTGATGGACGGCCTGGAGGCCACCGCCGCCATCCGCGCCACCAACTGGGGCCGGGACATCCCCATCGTTGCCCTTACGGCGGCGGCCTTCGAGAGCGATCGCCAGCGGGTGCTTACCGCTGGCATGAACGACTATCTCAGCAAGCCGGTCGACCCGCACCAACTCGCCGAGGTCCTGTTGCGCTGGCTGCCTGATCGCGCCGCGGCGGGAGCGGCGTTGGTCGGCCCCTGGGCTGGGGCGCCCGCAGCGGTCCCGGCGGCCGAGAGGGGGGAGGGCGATGCCGGGGGGCTGAGCCAGCCAGACGCCTTGCCGGTGCCGTCCCTCCCGGACCTCGACCTGGCCGGGACCCTGCGACGCCTTGACGGCGACCGGGCCATCCTGCAGGTCATCCTGCGCGCCTTCCTGGAAGAAGCCGACCAGTGGCCGGCCCAATTTACCGCCGCGCGCGCCGAGGCCGACCAGGACACCCTTGTGCGCCTGGCGCATACGCTCAAGGGCAGCGCGAGCACGGTCGGGGCGCTGCGCGTGCAGGCCGCCGCCGCGGCGCTGGAGGCGGCACTGGCCGACCCGGCCGGGGCCAGCAGGGTCGCGGACCGGCTCGCGGACTGTCTGACTGCCGTCGGCGGCGCCGTCGCCGTACTGAGAGACCATCTGGCCAGCGAGACGGAGATGGAGGCCCCACCGCCGCCCAGGCGCGTCGCGGACCCCGCGGCCGCCCGCGCCGACCTCACCGAGCTGGAGCCCCTGTTGCGCCGCCACCGGCTGGTGGGGGAGCCGCTGCTGACGCGTCTGCGCGACCATCTCGGCGACCATGCCGCTGCCAGGGAACTCGACCCGCTGATGGCACAGATCCGGGCTTTCGACTTCAGTCAGGCCCTGGAGACCTTGCAACGGCTGGCAGAGAAGTTGCGACCAAATGCGTAAGGCTTACGGAGGGGAACTTGACTCATGACCGATTTCGCTTTCTCTCAGGCCCTGGAGCGCTGGAATAGCCGTTACCCTGCTGTCAATCGATAAAATCTCCCGCCCGCCGCCCCTCAACGCCAAGATGAACCCCTTGCCATCCCCTGACTGGATCTCCCCCGCACTGGAATACCCGGCCCTGGAACTGCTGGCCACCCAGTTGGGCAGCCTGATCGGCTATCGGGTCCTGACGGCGGAACACCCGCCGACCTGGGAGATCAGCGGTGACACCCAGGGCCTGCTGGGCCTGGCCGGTGTCGCCTTCCAGGGCGACCCGGCGCTGACCCTCGAGGCCCTGATGGTGACGGCGGACCGGGCGCGGATCACCCGGGAACTCGCCAACCAGCTTCGCCAGGGTGACGGTTACTCGGTCCAGTACCGCCTGCGCCGGGCCGACGGCAGCGAGGTCTGGGTACGCGATAGCGGGCGGGCCCACCGCGCGGGCGGTGAGTGCATCGCCCGTGAGGGCGTCATCGCCGACATCAGTGCCCAACGCCAGATTAGCCAGCGCCTGGCCAGGCTGGAGCCGGCCCTGGAGGCCAGCCGCGGCCTGCTCCACGCCATAGCCGCGGCCATGGAGTCACACCTGCTGGTGCTCGATGGCGCCGCCCAGGTGCTGATGGTCAACCAGGCGTGGCTGGACTACGAACTGACCCGGGGTCGGGCCAGGACCACGGCGGAGGCCTGGCAAGGTCAAGATTTCCATAGCCTTCAGGCCGGGGATCCGGACCCGGCCCTGGGTGGCGAACCCTTCGCCGCCGGGCTGCGCGCGGTCCTGGCGGGTGAGCGCAATCAGTTCCGGCTTCAGGTCCAGGTCGAACTGGCCTGGGAAACCCACTGGTTCGACCTGGTCGTCATCCCGCTGCCAGGGGACTTCCGGGGGGTCCTGATCGTGCGCCAGGACATCACCGCCCTCACCCGCGCCAAACTGGCGCTCGGGGAGCAGCGCACCTTCCTCAACAGCATTCTCGACTCCTCCCACCACCTGGGCATCTTCGCCATCGACCGCGAACATCGCCTGGCCCTGTTCAACCCCGCCGCCGGGTCCATCTTCGGCCTGAGCCGCCAGGAGGTCATCGGCCGGCCGCTGGAGGTATTGCAGGCCTCCCTGGGGCTGGACGATGACCAGGTCCGCCAGATCCTGCGGGCCGT
>JAGVUH010000555.1 GCA_019136395.1 Gammaproteobacteria bacterium | reverse complement strand
CAGTGGTCCCCATTGACGATCCAGGGGTGAGTAGCACAACCCATAAGGGGCCCTTGGAACGGGCCATCAACCGTAAGCGGACATACCTCAGACGACCGGCGGCGACCGGTCTGTAGCTATGCAGGCCCCCTCTCCCCTCTCCCCGGCCCTGCCCCACGTGCGGGGGGGTGAGGATCAGCAATGTGTGCCGATCAAGCCCTCTTGGGGCGTGAGGGGTCTGAACGGGGACGGGGTGGGATGCGGGCCTGCTTGCTGGTACTTCGGGCTGGAGCGGGAGCGCCCGGCGCCGCAGGCCTGGCGGTGCGTGCGGGAGCGGCATGCCACGGTGGCGGCCCTGTTCAACATCCTGGGGGCCGAGGTGATGGCCCAGTATGGGTACCTGGAAGAGGTGTGTGACGGGGGAGCGAGGCCCCGGCTCAGGTGGAGCCCCGGTCGGTGGTAGATATCCTCGATGACGGGCGGGTGGTGGCGTGGCGGGTGCCGTGCGGTTTCAGGGGTTTGACGCAGATAGTCGGCGATGAAGCGGTTCCCGCCCGTCCGACGGTGACGGCTCAGCGCCTTGCGGGGCGGCAAGCCGCGTGAGACGCCGCCAAGTGGAAGGTAACCAACAACAATCATTCCATTGACGGAATATTCCGGCTGGGCTATTTTTGGCTCATGACGTGGGAGGTTGAGTATACCGATGAATTCGGCGCCTGGTGGGCCGGCCTGACCGAGGGTGAACAAGAGTCCCTGGCGGCGTCGGTGCGCCTGCTGGAGGAGCGTGGGCCCGCCCTGGGTTACCCGCATAGCAGTGGCATCAGCGGAGCGAAGCACGGTCATCTGCGGGAGTTGCGAACCCAGCACGAGGGGCGCCCGCTGCGGACCTTATACGCGTTCGATCCGCGGCGGTCAGCGATCTTGCTGATCGGTGGCGACAAGACGGGCGACGATCGCTGGTATGTCACCCACATCCCGATCGCGGATCGGTTGTATGACGAGCACCTTGAACAACTCCGACAGGAAGGGCTGATCGATGGCTAACAAGTTCGCCGACCTGCGGGCGCGGATGACGCCCGAATCCCAGGCGCGCGCCGAGGCGCGGGCGCAAGCGCTGCTGGCGGAAATGCCGCTGCACGAACTACGGCAGGCGCGTGGCTTGTCGCAGAAGATGCTGGCCGAGGTCCTTCACGTCCAGCAGCCAGCCATCGCCAAGATCGAAAAGCGCACGGACATGTACATCTCGACGCTGCGCAGCCACATCGAGGCGATGGGCGGTCAACTGGAGATCGTGGCACGATTTCCTGACGGTACGGTGAAGATCAGCAATTTTGCCGCCCTGGGCGGCAATGCGATCCCCTGAGCCAGGTAACTCCGGCTTAATTCCCGCCGCGACGACCTGCCAGGTGGCGTGCAGAGATGACCATGGCGCACACGCGGCGGGGTGAAAAGCTCGGCTGGCTCGGCGGTTTCGCCGGCGCGTTCCTGTGGATACCTGTGCTGGCGGTGGTGTTCCTGGTCCAGGGAAAACTGCTGGCCGGGCTCCTCGGTCTGCCCCTCGGCGCCCTGGGATATGGCATCGTGGTCTGGTTCCGGCCCTGGCGTTTCCCGGACACGCCCTACTGGCGGCTGCTGATACCGCCTTACCTGGCGTTTAGCGCCGCGGTGGCGTGGGGGTTCTGGGCTTACGGAGCGGAGGCCGCGGCGGAGATGGACTGGTGGGAGATCATGCAACTGCTCGTCCTCTTCCTGCCCTTCGTGACCCTTGGCAAACGCTGTTGGCGCGATGGCGAGCAGGCCAATGGTCAGCGGCGGTAAGCCCGCCGGCGCAACCTGGGCCGGGCTCCCGCGGTCATCGATGGTGGGGACGTAGCGGCAGATCGGGTACTGGCGGTCGCCGACGAGGCGGCCGTTGCTGTAACCCTTGCCCGCCAGGTTGGTGGAGGGCTGGTCGCGGATGGGCGAGACTGCCAGCGGGGAAGGGCCGCGGTGGACAGACTGCCGCGGGTGGCCAGTGGGTTGACAAGGACGGCATGGAAGGGGCGGTGCGGCGGTAGCCGGTTGCCGCGGATAGGGAATTTTACCTCTCTGGGTGATATTCTTTGCCCGCTAGGATAGTGTACCGGTTAAGGTACCAAAAGGTTAACCAGTTGGGATGTCTTTATTTTTCAGGTTAGGCGATCAGTGGCGGAAGTTGTTGGTTACCGGCCAACTGTCGTTGGGGGGGAGGAAAGCGCAGGTGAATGATGGCAACCCGTTGGGGGAGGATGCTTGGCCCGGCGCAGCGCCCTTGGCGCGCGTGGCCGCGCTGGAGGAACAGCTCAAGGCCCGCACCGCTGAACTGGAAAGATCGCGCGCCGAGCGTCAGGAACTGGAGCGGCGCCTGGCGTCCAGCGAGGAACAGTCCCGGCGGCAGTTGGCGGACATGCAGGCCTGCTACGACAACGCCCCGGTCGGGCTGTTCGTCGTTGACACCGAACTGCGTTACCAGCGGATCAACG
>JAGVUH010000493.1 GCA_019136395.1 Gammaproteobacteria bacterium | reverse complement strand
ACGTCGCCGAGACCGTGGTCAAGCTCATGCTGCAAAGCGGCATCGGCGTCTGCAACAGCCGCGTCCTCATCCTCGGCCTGGCCTTCAAGGAAAACTGCCCCGACCTGCGCAACAACCGGGTGGTGGACATCATTGACGCCGTGCGCGAGTACAGCATTCGGGTCGACATTTACGACCCCTGGATCGACCGGGCGGAGGCCCAGCACGAATATGGGCCGCACTGCCTTGCGGAGTTGCCAGGGGAGCAGGGGCAATCTCTCGTCCCCTACGACGCCCTCATCCTCGCCGTCGCCCATCGCCGTTTTCATTGCGATGGGTGCCTCTAGTCTTCGCGGTTTGGGTAAGTGTAAGGCAAAGTGCGTCCTTTCTGACGTCAAAGCTGTGCTACCCCTGGACCAGGTAGACGGTCGGCTTTGAAATGACCTCGCAGGAAAGAACTGGGACCAAATAGGGCGCTACTACTAAACGAAGCCACCGCGACCGGCTGTCTGTTTAGGCCCACATGGGGCGTTACTACGAAACGAAGCCAACCCGACCACCTGTCGGGGCTGGCCCAAAGAGTGCGTTACTACGAAACGAACCCATCGGTGCCCTGAGTGCGGCACAGGCCCAGCGGTGGGCGAACCCGGCTAACGATCAGCTGGCTGAGGTCGTGGTGGGCGATGTAAGGGTTTTTTCTGACGGAAGGAAACAGGTTGCTCTGGTGGAAGAGGGACGAAATCTGGCAGATACTCCCATGTCTGGTGGCGGTTCCAATCGACGGGGCGGGGACTGAAAAAGGTTTGCTCCAGAAGCAGGATGTCGCTGCGCAGCGGTTCTTGGCAGCGCTTGGCGAGCAGGGCCAGGTTAGCAGGGGGCTGATCGGGCAGTGCTAGGGCAGCCCAGGCGAGGAGGGCGTCCCGGGCAGTCGCGGCATCGCCGGTGGCATAGGCTCTCTTGACTGCGGCGATGGCGGCCACAAGGGGATCAGATTGGAAGCTGGCGGGTGGGGTGGGGGACGGGGGTGTGGCTGGGCGCGGCCAGTCTTGGGGGCGGCGATTGCGGTTAATGCGTTGCCAGCGCTGCCGCCACTTCCAAATAAAACTCATCACACCGAGGATCCCTACCAAGACGCTAAGGGCTGGCCACGAAGCCAGGCTTGATGGCCACCAGGGTTTAGTATCGGGTGTGGGGGAAGGGATTGTTAGGGAAGTGATTGATGGGGCCGAGGTTAGCTGCGGCATCCCTGGATAACCATCGGCAGGCCTGAAGCTGTTTGAGGCCTCCCCAGTTGGGCGTGTATTGGTGCCAGGGGGCAGGTCCGCCACCGGTGCCGAGGGGTTGGCCTTGGCACTAGCCTCTGCATTGGCACTAGCCTCTGCATTGCCGCTGACCTCTAATGCCAGCGGCTGGGTGGCTACCTCGCCAAAGGCGATCGCGGGGATCTCCATGCGGCCGAAGCGCAAGGGGCTGAGGGTCAAGAGTAGTTGGTAGCGCTCTTCGCGTTGGCCGTTGATCTCCCTGACCTGGCGGGAGCTAGAGCGACCAACGATACGAAAGTGCTGTTGCAGGGGGCTCAGGTCAGGGCCAGGAGCCGGTTGGGCATCGGCCTCCAGGGTCAGGCGTACCGTTTCGCCAAGGCGAATGCTGTTGGTGTCAAGCCATGCCTTAACCTCCAGGGCGGATGCCTGGTTGGCAAGGCAGACAAGTGATCCCAGACAGAGCAAGGTCCTGGCTGTCGCTGGGCTGAAGTTAAGGGTCATGAAAAATGAGAGCGGAGGATGGGATGGTCTGGTTGCTTTGGGCAGATGATGGCAACACGGATGCTGCTGGCAAAGAATCGGATAGACAGTCAGTATAAGCCATGATCGCTAGATGCCTCCGAAGGGTCTTATTCCTGTCGACTCATGACAAATTCTGAACTTCCTGCCTTTGCTGAACTGGACGCCTGTCTGCTGTCAGACCGCCAGGCCCTGCGCCGGCGCCTGCGCAGCCTGCGCCAACGCCTGGAGCGGGGCCAGCCGATCGACCAGGGGCTAGTACCCTTGCGGCAGGCTATCGCCACTTCCCGCGCCTGGGTTGATCAGCGGCGGTTTCTTATCCCCGAGATCCACTACCCACCGGAATTGCCAGTCAGCGAGCGCCGTGCCGAGGTGGCGGCCCTCATCGCCCGCCATCAGGTGGTGGTGCTGTGCGGCGAGACCGGCTCTGGCAAGTCCACCCAGTTGCCCAAGATCTGCCTGGGGCTGGGGCGGGGGGTCTTCGGGCGCATCGGCCACACCCAGCCGCGACGCATTGCCGCCCGCACCCTGTCCAGCCGGGTGGCGCAGGAGCTGGGAGGCGAGACCGGTGGCCTGGTGGGCTACAAGGTGCGCTTCCACGACCGGGTGCGGCCGGAGACCTGTATCAAGCTGATGACCGACGGCATCCTGCTGGCGGAGATCCAGCAGGACCGCTTCCTCAACGAATACGACACCCTGATCATCGACGAGGCCCACGAGCGCGGTCTCAACAT